>JAPLKL010000007.1 GCA_026388095.1 Elusimicrobiota bacterium
ATGAGGGCGCCCGGTGCGGGCCGTCACGTTCCAGTCGATGGTGCGCACGTCGTCGCCGGGCACGTACTCGCGCACCTCGGCGAACTCCATGCCGCGGCCCTTGAAGACGCTGAGGTACTCCCCGGCCAGCGTCTCGGTCACCAGGCGCCCGGTCATGATCTCGATGCGCCGGACCTGGGCGAGGAGTTCTGGTGATATCATCGGAGCGCCGGATGCGGGGCGACGAAGGTCAGGGGACTTCTACGCTCTCGAAGAGGGTCCGGATGATTTCTTCGGAGGAGATGTTCTCGGCTTCGGCCTCGTAGCTCACGAGAATGCGGTGGCGCAGCACGTCGGCCCCGATGGATTTGACGTCCTCGGGAGTGACATAGCCGCGGCCGTTGAGGAATGCGAAGGCCTTCGCCGCCTGGGCCAGATAGATGGTGGCCCGGGGGCTGGCCCCGTAGGTGATGAGGGGCTTGAGCTTGGCGAGCTTGTGCGCCTCCGGATCCCGGGTCGCGAAGACGAGGTCCAGGATGTAGGTCTTGATCTTCTCGTCGAGATAGATCTCGGATACGATCTGCCGCGCGCGGTTGAGCTGCGCCGGCTTGGCCACCTTCGAGGCCTGCGGCACGGTCAGGGCGGTCATGCGTTCCAGGATCGTTCGCTCCTCGGCCTTGGACGGGTAGGTGATGCGGATCTTGAGCATGAACCGGTCCACCTGGGCCTCGGGCAGGGGGTAGGTCCCCTCCTGCTCGATGGGGTTCTGGGTGGCCAGCACCACGAAGGGCTCCGGCAGGGGATAGGTGTAGTTGCCGATGGTGACGTGGCGCTCCTGCATGGCCTCCAGGAGAGCGCTCTGCACCTTGGCCGGGGCCCGGTTGATCTCGTCGGCGAGGATGATGTTGGAGAACAGCGGCCCCTGGTGGACCGAGAAGTTCGAGTCCTTGGGGTTGAAGATCAGGGTCCCGGTCAAGTCCGCCGGCAGCAGGTCCGGCGTGAACTGGATGCGGGAGAACCCGCATTCGACGCAGTGGGCCAAAGTCTTGATGGTGAGGGTCTTGGCCAGGCCGGGAACGCCCTCTATGAGGATGTGCCCGTTGGCCAGCAGGCCGGTCAGGATGCGGTCGATGACCTCATCCTGGCCGACGATGACGCGAGCGATCTCGCGCTTGAGTTCGGCCACGAAGAGGCTTTCCTCGGAGACCTTCTTGTTGATCTCTTTGATTCCGAGTTCCATGGTGGGTGTCCTCTCTTTCCGGATTCAGGATCGCTTCAGACCGGCGGGCTGCCCGCGCGCGGCGGCCCGGGCTGGGGTCAGCGCGGGATCAGGGAGCCATCATTTGTTCTTGGCCGCTTCCTCGGCCTTGAGCCGCAGCTCTTCCTGGCGCTTCCTCTCGGCCTCGATCATGGCCGCTTTCTTCTCCTGCAGGTTGTTGAGGGTCTTGAGGGCCTGCAGACGGACCCGTTCGTCGCCGTCCTTGAGGGAATCGGTGACCACAGACCCCACGGAGTAGTCGCCGAGGGCGTCGAGAGCCTGCAGGGCCGCCATGCGGACTTCCGGCACCGAGTCCTTGGTCGCCGCGACCAGGTGCTGCGAGATCTCCGCGATGCGCTTGTCCGAGCCGCGCTGCCCGAGCAAGGTGATGATCTTGAGGCGCACTTCGAGGTCCTGATCCTTCTGCATCCTTTCGAACACGACGTCGAAGAACGCGGGCACCCGCATCTTGTCGAGGAACAGGATGGCCTGCCAGCGGACCTCGGGGTTCGTGTCGTTGGCGGACTTGATGATCTTGGTCTGCTCCTCCGGTGTGATGAGCGGGGCGGGCTCGGTCAGGATGGCCGGCGGCGGGGGCGGCGGGGGCGGCAACGGCTTGGGCTTGAACTGCTGCCAAGCGAAGTAGCCCGCCACGCAGAGGACCACGGTCATCAGCAGGAATTTCATCCGGGTTCGGTCTCCTCCTCGATTAAAACATAAAGCCGCACGCCGTTCAAGGCGCGGCCTGGGGCGGGCCGGCGCTCAACTGGGGCTGGCTGGGGCGGCAGAGAGGTTCTCCAGGAGGCCTCGGGCCTTCTGGACGTTCTCGACCGCGATGAGGATGCGCGAGATGCCGCCGCTGTGGCCGGAACTGCCGTAGACCGTCGTGATGTTGATCTTGCCGTCGGCCAGGGTCTTGGCGATGCGGTGCAGCTCGCCGGGGGTCCCTTCGAGCTCTACGGACAGGAGGTTGGTCTCCACGCTGGAGAAGCCTCCCTGGGAGAGGATGGCCGAGACGTCGGCGTCGGCGGCCACGGCGATGCGGACCACTCCGGAATCATCGCGCACCTCCGAGGCCAGGCCCTTGATGCTGATGCCTTTATCCGAGAAGACCCGGGCCAGGCCGCTGAACGCGCCGGGCCGGTTGGGCATGAATACGCTGAACTGCTTGAGTATCTCGACTTTCATGATTCCTTCCTTGCGATAATCTATTCCTGTTGAGAAATGATATCAAAAGAGGCCATGGCCTTGTCGGCTTGGCCCGCAAAACGCCTGCCCTTCCCCCGGGGTCCGGGGAAAGGGCAGGCTTTGAGGGTCGTGCTTCCAGAGCGGCTAGAGCTGCGACTTCGCCGCGTTGTCCAGGGCCTTGGCGACGCCGTCCTCGTAATTGCGCGCGAACGGCCCGCCGGTCTCCTGGAACAGGCCGTCGCCCCGCACGTAGTACGAGCTGCGGCCGTTCGATTCCTTGATGACGGTGGCGATGGTCCACTTGACCAGCGGCTGCATGGCCGCCACGGGGTTCTCGGTCGTGCCCGCGTTGGCGATGCTGGAGTCCGGTATCTCCACGCTGAGGTTGAACTTGTAGCCCCAGAGCACGTCCACGGTCAGGGGGTCGATGGTGACGGCGGTGAGATACTTGCCCTTGCCGTTGTAGTTGCCGCCGCAGGTGCGCAGCACCTGGTAGCGGACGTTGATGACCGTGGCCCCGTAGGCGTTCTTGGCGGAGAAGCCGTAGACCGTGCCTTCCGGGGCTTTCCAGCCCGCGAGCTGGGTCCAGTGGTCGACGCCTTTCGGGGTGGCGGTGCCGTACTGGGTCTGGATGTTGACCACCGGCTTGTTGGCCTCGACGATGGCCCAGATCTTCTGGCCCAGGTTGATGATCTGGTCGATGAGCACGAGCGGGTCGGGCCCGTCTGAGCCCCCGTCTGGGCCGGGCCGGAAGGGCTCCTTCCCGGGCTTGGCGGGGTTCTTATTCTCGGGCAGCCCGATCTGCTTGGGGCTGACCACGGGACCGAGGTTCTGGATGCGGATCGAGGCCTCGTCTATGGTGTACGCCTTCGGGTCTTCCTGCGCGGCCTGGACCTCAAGTATGGAGAACTTGGGCTCCTCCTTCTTCTGCGCGTAGGATGTGGCGGCGGCCAGCAGCAGCAGGGCGACCAAAGTCGCTCCTCGGCGCAACATCGACATTGGGACCTCCGTAAGCTCGGGATTTCGGGGTAGGACTTCGGGGACTTTTCGGGTGACCATGGGACCTACGCTCAGTGTAACACAAGGGCCCAGGCAGGGGAGGGCCCATAGGCCCAGGGCCGATTAGGCCTTAAGCCCCATCCCCGGTCGGCGGGATTCAATCGGCGGGATGCGAGGGTCTGCTACTTTATGGAGGCTTCGTGCCTGCTGATGCGCGCGGCGATCCACAGGTAGAAGGCGGCCAGGCCCCCCAGCACCCCGAGCATGATCATGAAGGGCACGGTGCTGGCCGGGAAGAATTTGAAGAGCTGCCCGAAGGCGAAGGTCCCTACGGCTGCGGCCAGGGTCATGGCGGTGCGCAGTCCGCCCATGACCTTGCCTTTCTTCTCGGGCGGGACGTTGGCCTGGACCTGGGAGAGCGTCTTGAGCTGGGCCATGACGCTCGTGATGCCGAAGGGGACCATGGCGATGAATGCCCACAGAGGGTTGGCGAACAGGAAGGGGACGAAGCCGAGCAGCCCCAGGGCTCCGAGGCGGACCCAGAGGCTGAGGTTCTTGAGGTCGGCCTTCTTGGCGGCCGCGGGCTCCAGGTCGGCGGTCCGCGGGGCGGCCGTGTCCTTGCCCAAGACCTTCTTGAGCCAGGCCCAGGCGGCTTGGGGAATGCCGCTGAGGAAGGCGGCGGCGAGCAGCCCGCCGAAGCTGTAGAGGCTGACGATCTTGCCGGTGATCCCGGCGGCCAGGGCGTCGTTGCCGGGGCTGATATAGTTGCCGTAGCCCAGAGCCAGGATGCTGTAGAGCAGGACGTTCATGAGCACGAAAGCGGGGTAGGCCAGGCTGGCGAGCTTGAGCATGACCGGGTCGCGTTCGGCCGCAGTCGGAGCCGCGGTCTTCTTCTGCGCGGGCTTGTAGTCGGGGACCTTGGTGAAGACCCCGAAGATGAGCATGGCGGCCGCCACGGTCACGGGGAATATCCACATGGTGCCGGCGAAGCCGAGCACGCCCAGCAGGGAGTTGATGGCGAAAGGCACGCCGATGCCCGCGAATTCGAGGATGAACTGGGAGATGGAATTGAATTTCTCCAGGGAGTCCTTGTTGCCCTTGAAGATGGAGATGGGGATGGTCTGCTCGGCCGTGCGCTGCATGGTGCCCAGCACGGTGCGGAAGGCGGCCAGGCCGGCCAGGGCCGCGAAGGGCAGCATGTGCCAGCTGAACAGCATCAGGATGGCGGTGGTGCAGGCCGCGCCCAATAGGGAGGCCCCGATGTAGGTGACTTTGAGGCCGAGCTTGTCCGCGGCCACGCCGCCGATGTAGCCGGCCGCGAGGCTGGCGAAGAGCGAGATGGTCTGCAGAGAGGCGAGCTTGTCCACCCCGAAGCTCATCTTGACCCACTGGCCGTAAGAGGCGGAGAAGGCCTCCAGCCCGACCTGGGCCACGACCAAGCTCACGATGAAGAAAGTGGCCCAGCGGTTGGCGCCCGGCTCGGGCTTGGGGGTGTCGTCGGCCGCAGGCGCCGGGAGGGACGCCTTCTTGCCGTCGGCCTGCGTGGTCGGGGCGCTGGGGGTCAAAGTCGCGGCGGACTTCTCTGAGATCTGAACGGGACCAGCCGGCGAGGCGTCGACGGCGGCGGGGAGCGCGCCGGCGTTCTTGCGCGAGGAGAAGAGGGACTTGAGCGTGCCGATGATTCCTGTGCGCACGCGGGAGGCCGGGGCCGCGAGGCGCCCGGGCTCGGCCGCGATGGATTCGGCCTGCGCGACGGTCCCGCCTTCCGGGGTCTCGGCGGGCGCGATCTTGGCGCTGTCGGCCGGAGCCGCGGCTGGTATGACGGTCCGGATGCCCTCAGCGGCCGGGGCCGCGACAGTCTCGAACAAAGCCGGGGCGGCGAGGGATACCGGAGTCTGAGGAGCGCTTATGTCCTGGACGGAAACCGTGGGGGCTGCCGGGGCCGGGGCCAGTATCCCGGAGAGGCTGGTGGTCAACCCGGTCTGCCGCGCGTCGAGGGTCCCGGTGAAAGTCGTCTTGCCGAGCCCGGCACCGACCGGGGCGCTGACCGGGGCGTTGACCTGGACCGAGACGATCTGACCGGCGGCTGCGTAGGCGCTGGGGCCGGGGCAGGCCAGGAGCACGGCGCCGCAGAGGATGGCAGAGATGAGCCGCGTGGACAAAGGCGTCTTGGTCTCCATAGGTATCATTGTAGACGGCGAAGAACATATTTGAACGGGTCCTGTGGCCCTATTATGACAAGCAAACGGCCTAGAGGGAGGTGGGACGGAGGACCTGAGGGTCTGAAATCCGCTTGATTCCCCCCCCCACCAGAGTCTATACTTTCCCCATGGCTGAGACCTCTCCCGTGTCCGGCTTCGCCGCGGCGCCCCCTGCGGGCGGCGAGGTGGAACTGGCACCGGCCAAGGTCAGCGACCGCTTCGTCGCTTTCCTGCTGGACCTGGCGCCGTTCCTGGGCGGCTTCATCGCCAGCATGTTCTTCATCGGGTACAAGCTCCACCCCGGACCGATCGCCCAGGCGACATTCTTCCGGATAGGGGCGCTCTGGGCCGGTCTGTCTCTGGCGTACCAGTTCGTCGGGAACCTGATTGGCGGGACCGTGGGCAAGAGGCTCATGGGGCTCAAGGTGGTGCGCTTGGACGGCAGGCCCTTGGGCCTGGCGCGCAGCCTGGCGCGCGCCGTCGGCTACTTCATCAGCATGCCGCTGTGCAATCTCGGGTTCCTCATCGCTTTCCTGCACCCCCAGTCGCGCACTTTGCACGATATCCTCTCCGGGGCCTTGGTGGTGGAGGCCCACGCCAAGGATCCCGCCGAGGCCTTCATCCTGTTCCTGGCCGCGGCCTGCGCGATCTGCGCGCTTTTCTTCGGCAACATCTACTACGACCTGCACAAGCCCCTGCCCTCCGATCTTCTCGCCGTGCAGAAAGCCCAGGAGGGCCTCAGGATCATGGCCCAGATCGAGGAGGCTTACAAGGCCAAGAACGGCACGTACACCAGCGCCTTGCCCGATCTGGTGGAAGCCAGCGGCGACCCGGCGGAATTCAGGAAGGCCATGGCGGATATCTTCGACCCCAACCTCTTCCGCATCGAGCTGGGCGTGGGCAAGTACCGGATATCGGGCGTGGCCAAGGATCGGGCCAGGACCCGGGTCCGCATCGCGGGTCCCCTGCCGCCCCCGGCCCAGTAGGCGCCCCTAGAACTCCACCAGGGCCCAGCGCCCGAAAGCCTGCGCCAGCCGGACCTTGCCCGCCGGCACGAGGCTCAGGACGATGGCCGCATCGCGGCGCAGGCAGACCGTGAAGACGCGGCGGTCCGCCAAAGGCAGGGCCGAGATGAACTCGGGTCCGCCGAAGCGTTCCTTTCTGATGCGTTCGTCCCGGTCCGCGTATTCCAGCTCGCCGTGCCATTGGATCATGCGGTCGACCCGCCGGCCGGTGTAGAACGGCAGGCCGTGCGGATAGGTGCCGTAGACGTAGACCAGGTCGGCCGGCCCGCGGCGGCTGGAGATCGCGGCGGCCAAGCCGCGGGCGCTCAAAGACTCGGCCGCAGCGCGCATCCCGACGAGGCCCAGCCCGCCCACCAGCAGCCCCGCGGCGCAGCCGGTCAGGAGCGGCTGGACCTCCCGGCTCCAGCAGAGCAGCGCCGCCCCCAGGACCGTCAGCGCCGCCGCGGCCAAGGCCGGGGCGCCGGGAAAAGGGAGCTCCCCCGCCGGAACGAGGCGGCAGACCGGCACGGCCGCCGCGGCTGCGATGAGCAGCAGCGCGCCGATGGCGGCTCCCAGGCGCTTGGCCCAGAGGGGCTTCTCAACGACCGCGGCCGCCCCGAGCACGGCCAGATGCGGGAAGACCGGCAGGATGTAGGTGAGGAGCTTGGAGCGCGAGCCCGAGAAAAAGGCCGTGACCAGGACGGCCCAGGCCGCCAGGGCCGCGGCGCGTTTGTCGCCTCGGCGCCAATCACCCAGCGTCCGGCCCAGGCCCGCGGCCACGGCCGGGGTCCAGGGCAGGAGCCCCGCGGGCAGCACCAGAAGGAAGAAATACCACGGGTTGTAGCGGTCGAACTTCTGCGTGGCGAAGCGCAGGACGTGGTGCTCATAGAAGAAGAAGCGCAGGAAACCCGGGTGGCGCCGTTCCATCAAGACGAACCAGGGCGCGACCAGGAGCAGGAACAACGCGGGCCCGCCGGGCCGCAGCAGGGCGCGCAGGCGCGGACGCCACTCGGCGCAGAGCAGCCAGAGGGCGGCGGCCCAGGCCAATGGGAAGACCAGGCCGACGAGGCCCTTGCTCAGGAAGGCCAGGCCGGCGCAGGCCCAGGCGGCCGGCGCGGCCCAGGCCGAGTCCTCGGGCCGCAGGAGGCAGCGCAGCAGCAGCGCCGTGCACCACAGCAGCCAGACCGTGAGCCCCAGGTCGGGGGTTATGAAATGCGTCAGGGCGAAGAACAGCATGGAGGACCCCAGCAGCGCCGCCGCGGTCCAGCCCTGGCGCGGACCGTAGAGCCAGGAGCCCAGCCAAGCCGTGCCCAGCAGCGCCAGCAGGGCCAAGAGCGCCAGCGGCAGGCGCGCGGCGGCCTCGCTGACGCCGAAGATCTTATAGGAGGCGGCGCAGACCCAGTACCATAGGGGGGGCTTCTCGACGTAGTCCAGCTCGTTGAGGTGGGGCGTGGCCCAGTCCCCCCCCAGCGCCATCTCGCGCGGCACCTCGGCGTAGCGCGCGTCGTCCACCTCGAGCAGAGGGTGTCCCAGGTCCCAGAACGGGGCCGTGGCGGTCAGGGCCAAGATCAGCCAGAACCAGCGAGGCACGCCGGAGAGTCTACTATTTTCAACGAGCGCGTCGCCCTAGGCGACGCGCCACCGGCGCCCCCTATGAGGGGGCGCCGGTTCCGTTGGGGTGGCCACCCGTCATTCCTTCTTCAGCAAGCCCTGGAAAGTCGAGGAGATCAGGGATATCATCTCGTCCTTCTCCCGGATGGTCTGCAGGAGCTTCTCCCGCTCCGGGCCCCAGCCGCCGAAGCGGCCGACCACCGCGTCCTTCTCCTGCAGGGTCTTGGTCATGTGCTCGGTCAAAGTCGCGACCTGCGCGCGCAGTTCGGTGACCGCGGCGGCGAGCTCGCCGCCTTTGGCGAGCTCGGCTTCCAGGCGCTTCTGAAGCTCCTGGAGTCGGGCCATCCAATCGGACTCGGCCTGGGCGCGGCCGTCCACCTGCAGGCGGACCTTCTCCGCCTCGGCCACGAGCGAGCGGGCCAGGCTGTCCCGCTCGGCGGTCAGCGCGGCGGAGATCCGGTCGCGGTCCGCGGCCGCCCGGTCGGCGCGGCCGGCTTCCGCCTTGGACTGCAGCTCCAGCTCGGCCACGCGGCCCTGCAGCTCGCGGCCGCGGTCGCGTTCGGCGTCGAGCTTCGCGCTGAGTCCGAGCAGGCTCGCGCCCATGGTCTTCTCGGCTTCGCCGCGCTCGGACATGTACCGGGCCAGCAGGTCGCTGCGTTCCTGGAGAGCCTTGAGCAGTTCGGCTTTCTCGCGCTCCAGCTCCGCGACCAGCTCGTCCTTGGCCTTGGGCGGGGTGTTGAGCAGGGCGAAGATGCGGCCGACCTCTTCCTTGAGCCGGGCCGCCGCGGCCTCGGACTTGGTCTCGCCCGCCGCCACGGCGTCGAGCCTCCGGCAGACCTCGGCGATGTTCCCGGCCAAGGTCTCCTCGCGGGCGATGCGCTCCTGGAGGAATTCCTGGCGGACCGCGTGGTTGGCCTCCTCCCACTGCCTCTGGAGGGCGGCGCGCTCGCGGCCCAACTCGGAGAGCCTGGCGTCCTGCCGCTCCGCCTCCTGGCCGTGACGTTGTTCCCAGGCGGAGAGCCGATCGGCCAGCTCCGCTGCGAACGCGGTCAGGCGGTCCTGGAGGTCGGTCAGGAGCCGCCGCTCGCGTTCGGGCAGCTCGCGCGCGAGCTGCCCCAAGGCCGCGCCCGCCTGGGGCACGCTGGAGACCTCCGAGCGCCAGGCCTCGACCTGGGCCTTGAGGTCGCGCAGGCCGTCCGCCGCGGCCCCGACTTCGCGGCCCAGCGCCGCCTGGGCCACGGCGGCCTGATGGTCCTGGCCCTCGCGCGCCGCCACGGCATCCTTGAGCAGCGCCGCCCAGGTCTGGTGCATCTCGTCGAGCCGCTTCTCGAGCGCGTCGATGCGGCCGCGGGAATGGGACTTCTCGGACTCGGTCTCCTTCTCGGCCTTCTCGCGGCGCAGCTGCTCGTGCAGGGATTTGAGGCTGGATTCGACCTCGGAGCGCATGGCGTCCTGCTGGCCCAGCAGGTTCTGCGCGGCCTGCGCGCGCTGGCGCTCGGCATTGAGCTCCCGCTCCATAGCCTCCAGGCGCCGCTGGAAGAAATCCATCATGGGAGTCAGCGGCACGTGCGGCACCGCCGGCTGGACCATCCCCGGCGGCGGCGGCACCGGCGGCACCGGCTGCGGGACCGGAGGCGCCGGGGGTGGGGCGGGCGGAGGCGCAGGCTCTCGGTCAGGTTCGGCTTCGCTCATGACAGGGCTCCCCAGGGCCTCACCGTTCGCGGTACCGGTGGGATAGTTTGGCCGGCAGATTGAAGCTGACCGAGAAGCGGTGCGTCGAGGAGCCCAAAACTCCCATGGGCACGAAGGCGTAGTCGAAGGTGAAATCGGCGACGGTCAAGCCCAGGCCCATGCTGATGCCGGACATGACGTCGAGGTCGTTGATGTTCAGGCTGTTGAAGCCGCCGCGCATCATCGCCTTGACCGTCTTGTCCACCTCCCAGACGTACTCGCAGCCTGCGGCGGCGGCCGGAGAGTTGTTGACGGGAACGATCCCCTCCAGGGACAAGGTGAAGCCGCGCGCGGGGCGGATGGCTCCTCCGAACCTGACCCGCGTGGGCAAGGTGTCCCGGGTCCGGTCGAATTTCTGTCCCACGCCGACGTTCTGCACCACGGTGGCCAGGTCATAGGGCAGGACGTTGTTGTAGAAATGGGCCTGGAAGCCGAGGTCTCCGCCGAAGCCGTCGGCGCTCTCGACCATTTCAGAATGGATCCACCGCCCGGTCACGCCCATGTCGAGGTCCAACTCGCTGTCCGAAAGGTCGTAGACCGACTGGCCCCAGCCCAGCTCGAAGACGTAGTTGCGGGGATGGAAGGAGCCGCTGCCGACCGGGCTGGCGCTGTTGTCGGTCCGGGCGATGGATCCGAGGTCCTGGTAGCGGAAGCCCCCGGCCACCACGGAACTGTCGTTGATGCGCTGGGCGTAGGACGCCGACTGGTAGCTGATGTCCTGGACGTACAGGGAGTACATGGTGGCCGCGGAGAGCCGCGGGATCTTGGCCAGGCCGGCGGGGTTCCAGTAGAGCGAATAGGCGTCGTCGGTCACGGGGGTGTAGGCGCCGCCCATGGCGATGCCGCGCGCGCCGATGTCGAAGAGCAGGAACTCGGAGCCGGCGGTCCCGATGGCCGAGGAGGAGAAATCGGTGGCGGCGCGGACCGGCGCGGCCCAGAGCCCCCAGGCCGCCGCGGCCGCCAGCAAGGCGGGCGCCAAGCCTCGCCTGTTGCCGGGCCGTCGCCGTCCAGCGCTCGCGGCGTTCATCTGATCACAGCCAGCTTGCGTACCGCCTTGATCCCGTTGCCCTCGGCGACCACCAGGTAGACGCCGCTGGCCACGGCGCGGCCGCCGCGGTTGGCTCCCTTCCAGGTGAAGATGCCGTTGCCGTCGGCGCTGCTGTCGAGGACCATCTCGCCGCGCAGGGTGAATATCCGCACCCGGGATGCGGCGGGGAGTCCGTCGATGGTCAGCCAGGCCTCGCGGGAGGTGTAGTAGGGGTTCGGGTAGATGCGCATGAACTCGGGAGTCGTGGCGGCCGGCCAGGTCCCGACCTGGAAGATGGAGAGATGGTTGAGCGTCGCGGTGATCGTGGAGGCCGAGACGAAGCTGGGCAAGGGCACGCACTTGCAACTGGCGGGGTCGAAGCGCAGAAGGACGGCCTGCTTTTTGTCTATGGCGATATGGTCGGCGGTATTTTCGGGCTCCGTGTCGTTGTAAGTCACGGTGAAATACAGCGGCAGCTTGGGCTGCAGCGGCGGGTCGGTGGTGATCTCGAAGGCCAGTCTGTTGTCGCCGCCGCAGAGGTTGCTCGTCACTTCTCCGATCATGGGAGAGCATATGCCCTGAAGCTTGGGATACTTGGTGGTCGGGGAGAAGGTCGAGATGGTCACGACGGTGTCGGAGGGGAAGGCCCCTCCCGGCGCGCTGAACGATACGACGTGCTGCGTTTGGGGCGGGTTGGCCTTGGGATCGAAGAGGCCCACCGTGCCGCCGCTGACGGAGCCGCCCGTGCTGACGGTGACATTGACGGACAACGAACCCGAGACGACGCCGGGGATGTAGGTGTAAAAGTGAGGAAGCGACGCAGCCGTGGTCGGGTAGTCCTGCTGGACGTTGGCCCGGGGGCCCGCCCCCGGAGGGTCAGTAGGCAGGGGGCCCTCCCAATGCGGGAGATTCTGGACGTCGATCGTGAAATAATAGGTGACCCAGGTCTTGAGGTTGGTAACCAGCCCGGTGTTCGTGGGGAACCACAGTCCGTTGCTCTTCTCGGTCGCGGGGGACGGGAAGCCGAGGCCCGGGGGCACGATGCCGCAGTCCGGCCCGCTCGATGGGACGGTCCGGAATACGGGCTGGAGATTGCCGCTGGTATCAAAACCGGTGCAGGTGGTCTGCAGGATCTGGAAGCTGCTTTGGGGATAGCCGATCCGCGTCAAGGGGGGGTTCCAGGCGATCTGGTCCATCCACCACAAAGTCGTGCTCGTCGGCCCCGTCGGCGGGATGGTATAGAATACGGTGGGAGCCAAAGGCAAAGTGGAGGTGAATCGGTCGGCGCCGTCGGGTCTGGCGCCGACGGCGTCATAGGACGAGATCAGGTCGGTCCATTCGTCCGTGTAGCTGAAGTCGGTGTTGACCGCTTTGTCCCAGGTCAGACCGAGGCTGTTGAGGGAGCGCGCCCGGACATAGACCGGCGCGGCCTGATTGATTTCTCCGAGGATGGTGGTCGTGGAGATGTGGTTCGGGTTCGTGTCGTTGTAGAAGACGCTCACGGTCTTGTACGTGATGCCCGGCTGCCATTCTCCCGTCGTGCGGCTCCAGGGGCCCGAGGCGTATTGTATTTCGTAGGTGACCGGGTTGAGCTTCCCCTCCGGGCCGGTCCCGCCCGGGCGCGTGCCCCAGGCCGTTATGATGCTGCCGGTCGTGATGGCGTGGAGGTCATCCCCAACCCGGGGACAGCTCAGTTCGAGGAAGATGGGCGAGTTCGCCAGGGTGTAGGCCGTGGCCGCCTCCGACAGCGGGCCCTGGGAGCCCCCGGGGATCCAGCCTGGGGGCACCGCCTGGACCTGGATCACGCTGCGGGTGTTCTGCGACAAGCCGGTCTGGCTGTAGTGGTTGTCCGACACAGTGGCCAGGAGGTATTTGGGGTCGGTGGCGGGGATGGTCGCATTCACGACATTGTAATTCACGCCTCCCGACGCCGCGGTCCAGGACCACTTTATGGTGTCCGTGGAGTAGGCCGATCCGGACAAGCCGGAAAGGCTGGTCATGGTCTGCGTGGAGACGTATCTGTTGACGCCGACCAACGCAGGGAAGATGGGCCGTTCCAGGCCCCAGTCCGAGCATTCGCCGTAGGGATTGCCGTTGAGGTTGCAGGCCCGCACGCGGAAGTAGAACGGGGTGTTGGGACTGAGGCCCAGAGGCGAGTCCGGGGCGAAGTTGCCCTCGGTCAGGCTGAAGGTGTCGACTATGAACTTGAAGAGGGAGTCCCGGGCTTCGTAGACTTCGTAGAGCGTGCCCTTGCCGTTGTAGGGAACGCCCATGGAGTTCGCGGTGCTCCATTTTATGAAGAATGTGTTGGCTGAAGTGGTGGCGATGTACACGTCCACGGGCTCGTTGGGCAGGGTGTAGGCGGCGGCCGTGGAAACGGCCGCGCCGTTGTAGTCCCCGGAGATGTTGTAGGGCATGACCTTTATCCCTTGTATCGAGCTGGACGACAGTGTGTAGATGGGGAAACTGAAGGAGTTGCAGGGCGTAGCCGGGGCAGGGCAGCCGCCGACGCCGCCTTTGTCGGGCTGGGTCGAGATGAAGACTCCGGTCGTGGCGACATAGACGTTGTAGCCGTCGAAGTCGGTGCCCGGGACCAGGCCGGCCGGAGTGTTCCAGGTGAAAGTCATGGAAGTCGTGCCCACGCTGCTGAGGCTGGGGGACGGGGTATATGCGCTGAGGTTGTCCACCGGCGTGCGGGGCCGGTGGGGCCCGACTTGGAGCATGTAGCTTTCGGAAAGCTGGTCGTTGGCCCCGGCCCGCAGGTGATACCAGCCGTAGGGCATGAGCATGCCGCCGTTGGCATCGGCCAGATTCCCGGGCACCTGCACCGTGATGGATGAGTCGGTCAGGCTCCAGGTGTTGTTTGCGGCGTTGACGGCGATGCGCGTGCTCAGGTCCACGATGAACCCGGAGTTGCTCTGGGAGGCTCCGCCTCCGGAGCCGTCCACGGCTTGCAGGACGAGGCGAGGATGACGGTGGTCGGAGTCGGCGGCGTTCGAGCCTCCGCCCGAGGCTTCGGTCATCCCGTGGAAGCGCGTACCGGTCGTGGTGAAGAGGTCGCCCACGCTGGGCAGGGCGCGGGGACGGGAATCGATGACCGGCGCGTCGGTGCCGTCGATATGGCTGCGGCGGGTGCTGGGAGGATAGTCTACGCTGTACTGATCGAGCCCGGAGGAGTAGAGGCCGTGGCTTTCCGCGGTGTTCAGATAGGAGCTGAGGTTGGAGCCGCCGATCGCGAAGAGCGTCCCGTCTACAGCCATGGTCATGGTGTGGTAGGCTCGTTCGGTGGACAAGCCGCCCCATATGACCCAATTATTGGTTGCCGGGTCATACTGCTCCACCGAGTCGATGGGCTGGCCGCCGTTGGCAGCGGCCCGGGCGCCGCCGGCCACTAGGACGGTGCCGTTGGCCAGGAGCGTCGCGGTGTGGCTCTGCCGTTTGCCCAGGTTGGTCGCAGTGTCGACGAGGGGTGCCCCCGCGGCCCAGGAGTTCTTGGCCGGGTCGTAGAGCCAGACGTTGCCGATCTCCCAGTTCCCGTCGTTGCCTCCGACGAGCATGACGCGGCCGTCCATCAGCAAGGTGGCGGTGTGGTAGCGCACGCGAGGTGTAGGGGCGCCGGGCAGGGGGGCGGGCGTGTTGTTGTAGGGGAACGGACAGGGAGAGCCGGCGGATCCCTCCCAACAGGAGTTGACGGAATTGAAGATCTGGACCGTAGTCAGGAGCGATGACTCGTTCTGGCCGCCGACTACGAGGACGCGGCCGTCCTGCATGAGGGTCGCGGTGTGCAGCCAGCGGCCTTCCGGCATGTCGGGGACTCTGCGCCAGACCGCGGCCGTGGAATAGTACACCTCCGCCGTCTTCTGAACGACCCCGTTGGCATAGCCCCCCAGCGCCAGGACATTTCCGTCCGGCAGGGTCGTGGCTGTGTGGTTGCTGCGCGGTGAGATCATGTCGCCGGTGGGCAGCCAGATCCCCGTATCCGGATAGTAGATCTCCGCCCCTCGGATGGCCCCGGTCGAGAGCTTGTTGGTGGAAAGGCCGCCTGCCACCAGCACCCGGCCGTTGGGCAGCAAGGTCGCCGTGTGCAGGTCGCGCACCTCCTTCATGATGCCGGTCGGGGAGAAGGTCTTGGTCTTCGGGTCGAGGATCTCCGCGCTCTGGAGCACGTTGGGCCCGTTCGTCCCGCCAGCCACGAGGATCTTTCCGTTGGGCAAGGTCGTGGCTGTGTGATAGGCTCGCCTGGCGCTCATGGAGCCGCTGGCCGCCGAGAAGTTGTTGGCTGGGGCCCAGCTGAATTTGTTCCAGACCCTGGACGTGTAGTTGGGCACCGGTATCATGGGGCAGGTGACCGCCGGAGGGTTTTGCGTGCCCCAGAGGATCGGGTCGCAGGTCCAGCCCCCGATCAAATGGGAGGCGCCTCGCGAAGTCAAAGTCAGGGTCTGCCCGAACCTTGGATTTATGAGGGCGTGGCCGCCAACGGGATAGAGCCAGTTGGCGGGTCCCTTGTTCGGCTGGTACTGCTCGAGGTCGCCGAAGATCATTTGATTGACGATCAGAACGGAACGGTCCGCCTTGAAGGTCGCAAGCTCCAGGTTGAGCTGATCCGCGAAGTAGTCCGTGATTTTTGCGGACCCCAAGGCGTCATAACCCACATTCGACTGCAGCGTCATCGGGTTCCAGTCGATCGGTTGGTGGTCGGAATCGGTGGTGAGTTTCACTGTCCCGGTGACGTTCCCGGGCCCTAGTGTCACGGTGGGGGTGAATGTGACCGTGAGATTCCCAAAGCTCCCCCCCACCGTGCCGGACAAGCCGGAGAGGTTGACTGGCGCCAGATCGATATCCACGGTCGAGTCACCATTCTGAAACGGGGGCCCTATTATTCTCCCGGAATCCAGGGTCATCTTGACATTGGAGAGGTTGGCCCCCTTGAATTCGTCGCCCAGGTTGTTGACCACGACATTGAGGACTAGGCTGCCCGAGGTGATGCCATGGGTATCGCCTTTTTGAAAACCACCTGAAGTGAAATTGGCGTAGTAGACCGAGCCAGACGTTATGTTGGCCTTTACCGACCAACGAGGCGGCTTCTCGAGGGTGACCGTCCCGGCCTGGTCGTCAGGCTTGAACGAGGGGTAGAGGACCTTGCCGCAGACTTCGCCTTTGCAGGTCACCTGGGCGTTGGCCAGGTTGACCCGGAGCCCGGCCTTGGTGTCGGGTGCGCCGGGATCGAAAGCAATCTTATTGCCGTCCGAGAATTCCACGCGGGGATTCTGGGGAGCGGGACTGTCGGGGTTCAGGGTGAAATACACCGACCCCTCGGCGATGACGCCGCCGACGTTATGGAGCGTCCCTTCATAATCGGTCAATGTGTGGGATTCCGCGGACGGAATGAGTACCGAGGATGGGCTGGTGACCTTATACGAGACGGCGTCGTAGGTCACGACGCTTCCGTCCTTCAGTACTGTCGAGAAAGCGGCATTGGCGCCGTCTGGGTACGAGTTGCTGATGTTGCCCAGGCCGCCGAGGACCTCGACGGAGCCGTCGGCAATGAGCGTGGCCGAGTGCTGCTTGAGGCGGATGAACGCGCTGCCGGCCGGAGTGATGGACTGGCCATAGACCATGTTGTCTCCGACCGGATCGTAAATCTCGGTCGATTGGAGGTAGCCGAAGGTGTTGGATACGTATGGTTCCTTGGAAATGGGTTTGTCATTGATGGGAGTGACTCCGTCGTAGTTCCCGAAGCCGCCGACGATGAGCACCTTCCCGTTGCCCATCAACGTCGCGGTGTGCTGGGCTCGGGCCTGACTGAGCGGGTAGGCCGACTTGAAGACGCCGTTGTCGTATATCTCCGCGGTCGTGAGGCGGCTGTAGGCGCCGAGGGTCGGGTCGTAGCCCCCGGTGAAGAGCACCCGGCCCCCGTCGCCCCCATTGATCGCCTTGTCGCTCTCCTCGTCGGGCAGCTTGGTCGCCGTGTGCAGGCTGCGGCCCTGCTGCATGGGGTACGTGGTGGGGTCGAATCTCCCCGGCGAGGAACCGCAGGCCGAGGCCGAGGCGGACGGAGTGAAGAGATCGCAGGTGGCCAGGCTGGCGACGGCGGGGTTGAGGCTGTCTCGTCCGCCGCAGACCAGCACCTTGCCGTTCAACAGCAGGGTCGCGGTGTGGTCGAAGCGCGGCCTGACGGCGCCGGCGATCGTCGCGTAGTAGTGCCAGCAGTTCAGGACCGGGTTGTAGACCTCGGCGTTGGTCAAAGCCCCGCCATTGTAGCCGCCCACCACCAGGACCTCCCCGTTGGGCAGCAGCGTGGCCGTGTGCGAGGTCCGGGCCACCCCCATGTGGGCGGCCGAGACGGTCCAACTGCTGTCTAGGACCTGCTCGACCTGGTAGACGCCGTTGGCGGCGTCGTCGGTTATGGGGGCGCCGCTGGCGTCAGCCCCGCCGACGATGAGGATGTTCCGGTTGGTGAGCAGCGTGGCGGTGTGCCCGACGCGGGCGGAGATGCTGGAGACGACGACCTGCGCGGCGGCGGGCCGGATGCACAGCGATCCGCACACCAAAGCGAGGAGCCCGGCAGTCAACCTGAGTCTATAGGGTGGCATAGGCGACGGGCATTTCCCGCCCGGTCGTGAGCTTAGGTTAACACCGCCTTGTTACAAAAACAATAACGTTCGGTAAATGCGGCGGGCTCGCGGGCGGCCGTCAGTGCCGGCGTGCGCTAGGGCAGGACCAGGACCGAGGCGCCTCTCTCCACTTGGCTGTTCTCGGGGTCCAGAGTCCTCTTCTTGCCGTTGACCCAGAACCAGTAGCGGTAGTTGGTCCCAGGCAGCAAGTAGAGGGTGAGGGCCCAGACCCCATCATCCTGGTGGACCATCTCGCGCCGGCCGCCGCGCACGATGAAGGCGCCGGCCAATTGGACGCTGCGGGCACGGGGCGCCTTGAGCTTGAACTCGACCGGGACGGAGTGGCGGTTGTCCCCGGGGGCGGCGGCTGGCTGGGCGGCCTTGACGTTGGCCTCGGGTTGGGGCTTCTCCCGGGCTTTGACGGGCTCCGCCGCCGGAGCGGGCTTGGCGGGCTTGGGGTTCGCCGTAGCGGGAGCGGGCGCCGGCGCCTTGGCCGGGGCGGCGGGCGGAGGTTCCGCCGCCTTGGCGGCAGGCGCGGGCTGAGGCAGGGTCTTGGCGGGCCGGCGCGGCGCGGCCGGGGCCGCGCTCACGGGAGAGTAGAGATGCTGGTAGAGCTTGGCGGCCACCGCTCCGCCGAAGACGCTCACCAGGATGAAGTCGACTAGCAGCAGCACGCCCCACAGCTTCGGGCGCGCGCGCGAGCCGGGCGCGGCACCGGCGGCGGGCGATGGCCCGCCGGCCTGGGAGGGCAGCCGTTCACCTTCCCCGGAGAGGGCGACCGGTTCCGCTTCCTCCTTGATCCCGAAAAGGTCGACCTGCAAGGTTTTCTTCGTATCCAAGGGGGTTCTCCTGGCGAGATTCTACCGTCTCTGCCGCGTGCCTGTCAACGGAACCTGCCCAGGACTTGTGCCCAGAGCCCTTGGGATTTGAGCAAGGCCTCGGCCACTTCGCGCACGGCGCCGTCGCCCCCGGCGCGCCGGGTGACCCAGCGGGCGGCGCGGCGCACCTCGGGCCGGGCGTTGGCCACGGCCACGCCCACGCCGGCCGCGCGCAAGACGGGGAGGTCCGGGAGGTCGTCGCCGATATAGAGAGCCTCCGCCGGGTCGGCCCGGGCCTCGCGGCATATCTCGTCGAAGACCGCCTTCTTGTCGAGCCGGTGCTGGTAGACGTAGGCCATCTTGAGCAGCTTCATGCGCTCGGCCACGCCCCGGGACATGCGGCCGCTGATGACCCCGGTCTTGAGCCCCGACTGGGCCAGCCAGCTCAGGCCGATGGAGTCCTGGGCGTGGATGCCCTTGAACTCCACGAGGCGGCCCTTGGTGTCCACGAGGTGGAAGATGCGGCCGTCGGTGAGCACGCCGTCGACGTCCATGAGCACCAGGCGCACCCGGCGCAGCCGGGCTTGCAGGGCGCGGGGTCCTAGCTGGGGCATGCCGAAAGCTCCGCCGCTGCGTTGACCACGGCCCGCAGCGACTCCTCGACCGCGGTCCCCAGCTCCAGGCGCAGGATGCGCCGTCCCCCCTCCAGCAGCGCCGCGAAGTCGCCGCGGGCCTGGGCCCGGTGCAAGGTCCCGAAGCTGAAATCCTGCCTGGGCACGGGCAAAGACGCCGCGTCGGGCGCCACCAGCTCCAGGAAGACCCCGTTGGCCGCGCCTCCTTTATAGAGCTGTCCGGTGGAGTGCAGGTAGCGGGGGCCGTACTGCACGGTCACCGCCGCCTTGGATATGCGGCGCAGGTGCCGCTGAAGGGCCTCCAACTGCAGCCGGGCGCCTTCCTCCGGATGCACGTAGGCGAGAACCGCCGCGTAGTCCCCGGGCTTGAGCCGCGCCAGATGCGCGGCCAGGACGCGGCTCAGGGGCAGGTCCAGGCCGCGGTTCGCGCCCAAAGACGAGCGCAGGTCCTGGTCCGCGAAGGCGGCCAGGCCTCCGGCGCGCAGGTCCGCCGTCTCCTTGGGCAGCACTCCCCCCTCCAGGCCGCCGAGCAGCCGCTTGGTCTGGTCCTTGGCGCTCTGCACATCGGGCTGGTCGAAGGGGTCGACACCCAGCAGGAAGCCCGCCGCGGCCGTGGCCGCTTCCCAGAGGAAGAACTGCGCCCCCAGTTCGTAGCGGTCGGCCAAGGAGAAGCGCAGGACCGGATGCCCGGCCCGCTCCAGGTCCGCGAGCCGCTCTTCGACGTCGCGCTCGGGCTGCTCGCGCAGGGCTATGCGCACGAAGACGCGGTCCGCCCCGTAGGACTGGGGCGCGCCCAAGGGCTCGCCATGCACCGGCAGGATGCCGCGGCCTTCCTTGCCCGTGGACTCGGCGATGAGCTGCTCGATCCAGAGCCCGAAGGGCTCCAGGGCCGGCGACAAGGACAAGGTCAGCTTGTCGCGGCCCGCTCGGGCGTGCAGCCCCAGAGCGGCGCCCAGGCGCAGACCGGGGTTCTCCGGGGCAGCCGCGGCGCAGGAGCGCGCCATGGCGCGCGCGCAGTTGAGCAGCCGGCCCACGTCCAAGCCCATGACCGCGGCGGGAACCAGCCCGAAGAGCGACAGGGCCGAGAAGCGGCCGCCCACGTCCGAGGGGTTGAGGAAGACCTTCCGGAAGCCCCTGGAGAGCGCCGCCTTCTCCATCGCGGTGCCGGGGTCCGTGATGGCCACGAACTGCCGTCCGGCCTTGGCGCCGGCCCGCCGGGAGACCCTGTCGAAGAAGTAGTCCATCAGGCAGTTGGGCTCCACGGTCCCGCCGGACTTGCTCGATACGAAGAAGAGTGTGCGCGAAAGATCCAGGCGTGCTTGCAGAGCCGCGACCGTGGCCGGGTTGGTCGAATCGAGGACCTCGAGCGTCGGGGCGCCGGGGGCCGGCTCAAAGACCCGGCGGAAGACCTCGCAGGCGAGGCTCGATCCGCCCATCCCCAGCACCACGGCGTGCTTGAAGCCTTCGGCGCGGACCTCGGCGGTGAAGCCGCGCACCGGGCCCAGGCCCGCGGCCATGGCCTCGGGCAAGGAGAGCCAGCCCAGGCTGTTGCGGATGATCTTCTGGTGCGCGGGCTCGCCTTTCCAGAGCGCCGGGTCCTTGCTCCAGAGCCGTTGGCAGAAGCGCGCCTCCTCGAACTCCCTGAGACCGGCGACGACCTCCCCCTCGACCGCCAGCACGGAGGACTTCCTCGCGGCCACGGTCTCCAGGATCGTGTTGTAGGACTTCTCGAAGGCCCATAGACCCTCGTCTTCCAGCCTGCGCATGGCCGCTCCGAGGTCGAGTCCCAGTGCCTTGAGGCGCTCCCAGTCGGAACGCGCCCCGGCCACGTCCTCCTCGATGCTGGGGCGGCAGGCGCCGTGGTCCCGGAAGGCTTTGAGCGTGGCCGGCGGCATGGTGTTGACCGTGTCGGGCCCGATGAGCTCGCAGACGTAGAGCGTGTCCTTGTAGGCCGGGTTCTTGGTCCCCGTGGAGGCCCAGAGCAGGCGCTGGGGCCTGGCCCCCTTGCGCTGCAAGGCCTCGAAGCGGGGGCCGGAGAACTCCTTTTTGAATATCTGGTAAGCCAGCTTGGCGTTGGCCACGGCGCCGCGCCCCAGGAGCTGCCGGGCTTCCTGGCCGCTGGCGCCGCCGCGAGCGGCGAGCGCCTGGAGGTCGCGGTCGAGGCTCGTGTCGACCCGACTGACGAAGAAGCTGGCCACGGAGGCGCAGACGGAGAGGTCCTTGCCCTGGCGCGCGCGCAGTTCGAGCCCCTGCAGGTAGGCCTCCACGACCCGCGCGTAGCGCTCCTGCGCGAAAAGCAGCGTCACGTTGACCGGGATGCCATCGGCCACGGCCTCGGTGATGGCGGGCAGGGCCGCGGCCGTGCCCGGGATCTTGATCATGACATTGGGCCGCCCCACCACCTGGTGCAGGCGCAGAGCCTGGGCCTGGCTGGCTTTGGCGTCCTGGGCCAGCTCCGGGGGCAGCTCGATGCTGGCGAAGCCGTCGCGCCCGGCGGTATCGTCGTAGACCCCCCGCAGAACGTCGGCCGCCGCGCGGATGTCCTCGGCGGCCAGGGCCTCGAAGAGGGCCGCCGGCTCGGGCTGCCGCGGGGCGAGGCGGCGGACGGCTTCATCGTAGTCCTTGGAGGAAGACAGGGCGGCGGCGAAGATGCTGGGGTTGGAGGTCAGGCCGCTGACCCCGTCTTCGGCGACGAGCCGCGCGAGCTCCCCGGATTCGAGGAGCTCCCGGCTGATGGTGTCGAGCCAGACGCTGACGCCGAAGCGGCACAGCTCTTTGAGAGGGTTGGTCCGGCTCACGCTTTTCTCTCTTGGAATTCCTTCTCCAGAGCGGTCACCTTGTCGCGCCGGCGCGCATGGCGCTCGACGTTCGAGAACTTGGCGGCCACGAAGGCCCGGACGAGCTCATAGGCCAGCTCGCAGCCGATGATCCGGCCGCCCAGGCAGAGGACGTTGATGTCGTCATGCTCCACGCCCTGATGGGCGGAGTAGGTGTCGTGGCAGACGCCCGCGCGTATGCCCGGGAATTTATTGGCGGCCACGCAGGCCCCGATCCCGCTGCCGCAGACCATGATGCCGCGCTCGGCCCGGCCGCCCAGGACCTCAGAGACGACCTTGCGGGTGTAGTCGGGATAGTCCACGGGGTCGGGGGCGTCCACACCGACGTCGAGGATCAGATGCCCTTCGCCCTCCAGCATGCGGCGCAGGAGCTTTTTCAGTTCGAATCCACCGTGGTCGGAGCCCAAGGCTATGCGCATGATTGATTCTACCCCCTCGCTAAGAAGCGGTCAATAGGCAGCGCTGCGGCCGCGACGTCGGCCGCCAGCTGCGGCGCGATGACCTGATAGCGCCGCCCCAGCGCGCGTCGGGTCTGCCGGGACAAGGCCGTGTCGCGGAACACCCCGCCCCAGAAGCAGACCGGGACCGGGCCGGCGCGATGCAGGCTCCGCCCGGCCTGCTTGGCCAGCAGCGCCAGATGGCGCGCGGCCTCGTCGCGGATGAGCCGCGCCCGGGCGTTGGTCCTGGCCAGCCGCAACACCCGCGGGGCCAGGCCGGCTACCAGGCGCACGCTCTCCGGGGTGGGCGGCAGAGCCGGAGGCCCCAGCCTCAGCCGGCGCCGCAGGAGCGGATCGCGCAGGGCCGACCGTCCGATCCAGAAACCCGAGCCTTCGTCCCCCAAGAGCTGCCCCCAGCCTCCGGAGCGACGCCAGCGGCCGCGCCAGTCCCGCGCGATAGCGATGGAGCCCGTGCCGGCCACGACCAGCAGGCCCGGCTCCCCGCCGAACGCGGCCGCGTGCGCCAGCTCAACGTCCGAGACTGCCTCGACCCGGTCCGCCCAGGGCCGCAAGACGCGCCGGGCGGCGCCCAAGGTCTCCGGCGCCCACAGGCCGGTGGAGCCTAGGGTCAGCCGGCGCAGGCCGCGGAACCGCAGAAGCCGGCGCAGGCGCGGCAGGACGGCGGGAAGCTCCTGCCAGGGGACCGCAGGCAGGCGGCAGCGGCGTAGCACGCGGCCGTCCGCGCCGGCGAGACAGGCGCGCAGCCAAGTGCGGCCGAGGTCGATGCCCAAAGAGAGAGAAGTCCGCGCGACCTTCGGTCGCGCGGTCTTCTTCTTTTTCACGGGGTCTTGAACAGCGGCGCGCGCTCGGTCTCCGCCTCGGCGAGGATGTCGAGGAGGGCGTTCTGCAGGGCGCGCGACCAGGCGATGGACCTTTCGCGGTCATCCAGAGGGATGGTGGGGTCCATCATCTGGTGGATGATGTCCTGCACGATCTGCCGTCGCGTCGGGATGGAGTCGTCGATGCTGATCTTCACCTTCGGGGTCTGGCCGGGCAGAGCCTGCTGCAGCTGGACCTGGAAGACGCCGATGGGGAAGATCTTCTTGCCCTTGATGTTGAGAGGCGCCTTGCGCAGGATCTCGCGCGGAAAGGGCATGCGGTAGGCACGGCCTGCGATGTACACCTTGAGCGTCGGCTGCGGGAATCCCAGGAAATTGCGGGTCACGCTGAGGCGATAGATGTCGGGTTCGACCTGATAGAGCATGGTCTGATGCGGCACGATGGGCACGCGGTACATCTCGGCCACCCTTCCCCCCTCGCCTTCGAGATTCACATAGAAGCCGCCGGACTGCGTCTCCCCGGCGGGAGTGGTGAAGCGCGCGCCCAGGATGATCGCCGCGATGCCTTGCTCGGGGAGTCCTTTGCGCAGGGGGGCCGAGCCGGAGCAGCCGGCGCCCAGCAGCGCCGCGGCGGCGCAGACCAGCGACGCGGGTAGGTGGCGCATGCGCCTGTCATCATACCTTTGCCGCGGGCTCATTTCAAGGAACCTTCGGGCGCATAGTCCGAGCGCCCCAGAGCGGTGCCGGGATAGTAGGAGAGGATGATCTGCGGGAAGTCCTGCCCGGCCTCCGCCCGGCCCATGGCGCCGGACTGGCACATCCCCACCGCGTGACCCCAGCCTCCCCCCGTGAAGGTGACGGCTTCAGGTTTGCCGTCCGCGCCGAGGTCCGGCGTGAACAGGAACAAGGTGCTGCGCAGCGAGCCCAGGCCGGGCAGGCCGCGGATGGCCATTTCGGAGTCCACTTTGACCCGACGGCGCGTCCCTTCCAGGATCAGGGCGTTGATGTTCCCGGACGAAGCCCGGCGCAGGGTGCGGATGAGCTTGAGGCGGCCGGTGTGGTAGCGGCGGTCGATGCGGCGGGAGAGCTCGGTCCAAGTCACCAGGCGGGTCCATCGGAAGTGCGAGGGGTGCACGAAGTTGGAGGGGCCGCAGTAGGCCTGGGGCGAGGATGTCAGCCATCGGCGCAGAGCCCATGGCGAATCCGGGGCCGCTTCCGGGATGGGGCTGTCCGATATCCCGGTCCAGTAAGGGACGTTGCCCCACCCGGTCAGGCCGCGGCCGTCCTGGGTGTGTCCGCCGCAGTCGGAGGAATAGATGACGTGGGCCGGGCGGCCCTGATAGATGACGATGATGCCGCGGGTGGCCTCGACCACGGCCCGGGAGCGCTCGCTCTCGGCGCGGGCCCCGGCATAGACCTGGCAATGCTGCTCGTCGCAGACGTCATAGCCGTCCTTGCGATGGCGGCGCGTGACCGTCTTGATGAACAGGGCGTGCGTCCGCGCCGTCACGGCTTGAGCCTTGAGCGCCTCCAGCGGCGAGCGGATGGGCATCTCCGCGGAGACCACGCCATGGGTGTAGTTCTCCAGGTCGATCTGGTTGACCACGCGCAGGGTCCGCCGCCAGACCGCGATCTCCACTTGTCCGCGCAGGAGCTTCTCCGCCGTCGCGGCGGTCGCCTGGCCGGAGCCGCTGAGGTTGAGCGCCACCAGGCCCTGCTCGCGGGACCGGGGAGTGATGACGAAGGGCTCGCGCCGGACGAGCCGGACGCGGCCGGACCCGTCAGCGACCTCCAGCGCCAGGCGCCGCCGGACCCTCTTGATCCGGGCCACCCAGAACTCGTCGGCCCGGACAGAGGCCAGGCTCTTGCCGGTCTTGGCGTCGCTGAGGATGAAATCCGTCGTGGCGGAGAAGGCCACGGACCGGCGGGCTCGCGGCCGCCCCAGGGGGGTGGTGCCGATGCCGATGCGCAGCACGGGGACCCCCTTCGGGAATGCCGTGGAGGGCGCGACGGCGGCGACGGGGCTGCGCACGCCGTCGAGGCGGGCCCCCTCCGGCGAGAGCAGCGGCTGGACTTTGGCCAGGAGCGCGGCGAGCTCCGGATTGTGGGGATCGGCCTCGAGCGCCTTAGCGAACTGCCGGAAGGCCTCGTTGAACCGGCGCGCGCGCAGGTACAGGCGGCCCAAGGCCTGCCGCGCCTCCAGGAAATAAGAATCTGAGCCTACGCCCTTGCGGTAGGCCTCGATGGCGTTGGCGGGGTCTCCGAGCGCTTCGTAGGCGCGGCCGAGGAAGAGGGCGTCCAAGTTGGACGTCGGCCCGGCCGCCGCGGTGCGGGTGAGCAAAGTCACGGCCTGCCGGGGCTGGGCCGAGGCGAGCTCCGCGCGGGCGAGTCCCAACCTGGCCCAGGCGTGGTCGGGGTCGTGCTGCAGGACGCGGCGCAGGGTCGCCGCGGCCTCGGCCGCGTCGTGGGAGCGCAGTTGGGCCCAGCCGAGCGCGCAGAGCGCCTCGTCGTCCAGGGCGTCGAGCCGGACCCCGCGGCCGTACCAGAGCGCCGCTTGGCGCGGTTGACCGGCCTCGTCCCAGACGGCCCCGCCGTTGAGCCAGGGCAGGACGCTCGTGGAGCTGACCCGGATGGCCGCCTCGTAGCGCGCGATGGCTTGAGCGTATTCCCCCCGGGCATAGGCGTCGGCGCCCTGCCTCAGCAGGCGCCGGAGCTCGCGGGACGGGTCGACCGGGGGCCGGGGGCTGGGGAGCGTCGTCGTGGATGTCCGGGCCGGCGAGCCTCCCGGAGCCGGAGCCTCGGCCCAGACCAGAGGTCTGGGCCAGAGCAGGATTATGACGGTGAAGAAAAATGAGCGGGCGAAGGGAATCGAACCCTCGTTTAGAGCTTGGGAAGCTCCCGTTCTACCATTGAACCACGCCCGCGTCGATAAGGCCCCCATATTCTATTGCATCCCTGGCGGGGCAGTCAATGCGCTTGGGCGCCGCGTCCCTGGGAAAGGCTGCGGGCGCAGGCGAGCAGGGCCTGGAGCGAGCCTTGGGCCGGCGCGAAGCCCACCGCCTCCTTGAACTTCTGGTTGGAGGCCACGACCGGATAGGCCAGGTAGGAGGCGATGCCCTCGGGGATGGTGGTCTTGAAGAGCCGTCGGCCCAGCCAGAGCCCCAGCCAGAGCCAGGAGAGGGGCATGGGCAGGCGCCACTTTTCCAGCTCGCGGCAGACCCGTGCGATGGGGACCGCATCGTCCGGGACCACGTTGAAGGCCCCGCGCAGCTGGGGCGCCTCCAGAGCGCGGCAGAAGGCCTCCAAGGCGTCGGACTCGCTGAGGAACTGCAGCGCGCCTTGACGGCCGAGCGCCGATGCCGCGAAGGGCAGGCGGCAGAAGCGGTGCACCGGGCCGCCGGGACGCTCCTCGGGCCCCACCACCGTGCACAGACGCAGGACCGCCACCTGGAGGCTGCGCCGGACCTGGGGCATGGCCTTGGCCAGCTCCTCCTCGATGCGGCGCTTGTGCACCGCGTAGGCCAGGCCCGCTGCGCGCAGGGGGTGAGTCTCAGCGAGCGGACGCCCGTTGCCGCGGCGGGCGCCGTAGGCCGATGTGGAGCCTGCGATGACGAGCCGCTGCACCCGCGGGCTCTTGTCCGCGGCCTCGAGGACCACGATGGTCCCGTGCACGTTGGTCTCGCGGGCCCGGACGTCGTCGGCATGGTCCGCGTTGAGGAAGGCCATGTGGAAGACGGCGTCCACGGCCTCCTCCTCCAGGACGCTGCGCAGCAGATACTCGTCGCGGATGTCCGCAGTCACGGTGCGCAGCTTCGCGTGGGCCGGCAGGCCCGGGGCGGCCGCGTCCAGCCCGATGACGCGGGACACCAAGGGATGCTCGAGCAGCCGGGCCGAGAGCAGCCGCCCCAGATAGCCGGAGCAGCCGGTCACGAGGACTCGCTTGGGCATCGCGGATGATTTTAGCTAATGCGACGGCCGGCGGCAATGACGAGGCCAAACTCGACTTCACCCACTTTTCCTAAAGCTGCGGATAGCAGCCCCCTGCCGTCCAGCCATTCCGACGGGCAAAGCCCGTCGGAATCCCGCGCACGCAGCGCGGAAGAGATCGTTTTTGGACAACTGTGTCCGGACATAGTCGCCGGGCGCTGACCGAAGGTCAGCGCGGGTTTGGCGGCTGCGCCGCCAAACCTCTAAAAAGAATGCCTGGCCCCCCAGGGTGGACTATCTTCTCTTGCCTTTCACCAACCATAAGGTGGCCGACGGCTTTGTGCGGTCAAGTCCGTAAGAGCCCGCCTCAAACGTTGGGGCGTCGAGGAGGCAGGGCGTATCCGGAAACAGGCTTTCCAGTTGGAATATCCGAGGGTTCTGACCTGGGCAGGCCTGGTCAAACTGGTCTGGCTGACGATGTGGACCTACGGCTTGCTCCGCAGCATGCGGCTCAAGGCCGAACGCCCCTACGAGAAAATCCTGGCGAATTATCCCGCTTTCGGCCCGGCGCCACGCTTCCCCTATTATCGCGTCGCCGAAGTCCTCGCCTGGCTTCTCTGCGTCGGAGCACTCACCGCCCCGGGGGCTCTATTGGCCCGTTGGGAAAGTGGGTGAGGTCGTGCGAGGCCAAAGGGGCAAAATGTTATCATGGATTCGCGACCTGGGATCCGACCATGTTGAGCTTTGGCTTCCTGCTCGTCTCGATGCTGACGCGCCCTTCAGCGGCCGCCGCGTCCGCCTCCGCTCCCCGGCAAGGTCCCTGGAACGTGATCCTGGTCGTGATGGACGCGGCCCGCGCGGACCATACCTCCCTGTACGGATACGCTCGCGACACGACCCCCGCCTTGGCCGAGCTGGGCCGCAAGGGGGCCGTGTTCGAATCCGCCCTGGCCCAGTCCGACTGGACCTTGCCTGCCTTCTCCTCCATATTCACAGGGCAGAGGCCCGCGACGCACGGCGTCTGCATGCCCAGAGACTCCCTGAGCGGCGCGCAGCCGACCTTGGCCCAGCTCTTCCGGGAACGCGGTTTTCAGACGGCGGCCTTCACGGCCGGGATCTTGGACATAAGGAGAATGGGCCTCGGCCGCGGTTTCGACTCTGTCGCGGCGTTCCACAGAGCCTCGGGCATGGGGTCTATGGCCCAAGCCCTGCCCGCGGCCTTGAGTTGGCTCGAGTCCAGGTCCTCCTCGCCCTTCTTCATCGTGATCCATGGGGCGGACGTGCATTATCCTCATGTGTGCCCGCCGGATTATCTGACCCGCTTCGCTCCGCAGGGACCGCGTCCCGGCGCCGGTGCGCCGGGCGACGTCAACTTCCTCCAAGCCTTCGATCTCTCCGGCAGCGTCGACTGGCGGAGAATGCCGTCTGAGTTCATCGGTCGGGTGGCCTCGATCAAGGCGGATCCGCAGGCCATGGCTCGCCTCGCCGCCGACATCGCCGCCGAATACGACGGCTGCATGAGCTACGGCGACAGCCAGCTGCCGGCGCTCTATGAGGCGATGACCAAGCTCCGCCTTTGGGACAACACCATCCTCGTCGCGACCGCTGACCACGGCGAGGAGCTGGGCGAGCACGGCGGCTTCGGCCACGCCTCGCGGCCGCTCTACGACGAGGTCCTGCACGTGCCGCTCGTGGTCTGGCAGCCCGGCGTGCCGGGCCTCGCCGGCCGCAGGATCAGGACTCCCGTCGAGGAGATCGACCTCCTGCCCACCCTCATGGAATTGGAAGGCTGGCCGGCTCCGCCCGGAGCGCAGGGCCGGAGCTTCAGGGACCTGCTGGAAGGGGCGACGCGACCGGCGACAGACTCCGGCCAGTACTCCCAAGCCTCTTTGCGCGCCATCGGCCCGAGGATTCTGGACCTGGAAGCCTACCGGAACGGGGATTGGAAGATTGTGCGGCGCGAACACCGCTGGGAGCTCTTCGATCTCGCCGCCGACCCCAAGGAGAGCCGCAGCCTGCTGGACCGGGAGCCTGGGAAGTTCATGCAGCTGGCCGCGGAACTGATGCGGCTCAAGACCAGGCCATGAAGCTGACCGCTCTGCTGCTGCTCGCCTGGCCGCTGTGCGCCCAGACCGAGGATTGGGATGCGACGTGGCAGAGGTACTTGAAGGCCATGTCCCAGTCCCCAGCCTCCGATGCCGCGAGGCTGCTTCTCCAAGAGCTGGAGCCGTGGCGCCTGCCGGCCGCGGCCAGGCTGCGGCGCGCCGAGGAATTGGCGGCCCTGTGGCCCGAGAGCGCGGTCCTCAAGGCCGCTCTGGCCAAGGCCCTATGCGCCAACGGGCAGCAGGCGCGAGCGCTGCGCATCCTGGAGGATCCCGGCTTCTCCCGCCGGGACGTCGACCTTCAGCAGTCCCGGGCCTCGGCCTGGGCGGAGTGCGGCCAGCCGGGACAGGGCGCCGCCGGGCTGGCCGACCTGGTCCAGACCGCCGTCTCCACCAAAGACGCCGTGCGCGCCCTGCGCGCTCTCTTGAACCTGCCCCACCGCGGCTCCGAGCTTGGCGTGGTGGCCGCCTTGAAGCGGCAGTGGCGCGGCCAAGTGGATTCGGGCTCCAAGGAACTCAGGACGCACCGGCTCCTGGCCGAGGTCTACTCCTGGGCCAGGGATCCCGCTCTGGTGCCTCTCTGTGAGAACGCCATCCGGCTGTTCCCGCAGGAGATGGTATTCTTCGATCTCCTGGCGGAGCGGCTGATCCTCCTCGAGGATTGGCCGGCCGTCGAGGCCTTGCGGCTGGGCCAGCTCCAGGCGCTCCAGAACGTCAGTTCCCAGGATTACCTCCTCCTCGTGGAGGCGTATGTGCTCTCGGGCCGGCTCGACCAGGGGCTGGAGAGGCTCCGCGCAGGCTTGGCGGACGCGCGGCTGGACCCCGCCGACAAGGTCGGCTTGGAGGACAAGATCGTGGTCCTGGAAGCCATGGAACGCAGCCGGCTTTCCGAGCCGCAGGCTCCCGCCTGCGACTTCACTGATGAGGACGGGGACCTTGTGGTCGATTGCGGCGGGCGGCGCCTGGGCTATTCCCTGGAGACCGGCCGCTTCACGGGCCAGGACGACCCCGCCCGCGCCGTCCCCCTCGCCTGCCGGCTCATGGAGCGGGTCGAGGAGGAGCGGTTCTCGGAGCGCGCGGAGCGCCCGGCCATGGGCCATGAAGTCAGGGAGATGCTCAAGGCGGCCGGCTACTTGGACCGGTGACCGCCCGCGGCTCAGAACCGGTAGGAGAGCGTGAAGCGGTGCGTGTCGCCCAGCAGGCCGTAAGGCATCCAGGCGTAGTCCAGGGTGAAGCGCGCCACGCCCAGCCCCGCGCCCAGGCCTAGCCCGGAGAGTGAGGCCAGGTCCGAGCCCATGGTCCGGCCTTCGTAGCCCGCCCGCACCGCGGCCGACAGGTTGGGCCCCACCGCGCTGCGGAATTCCGCGCCGAAGGCGGGATAGATGCGGTTGTCGCGGGGCGCCACCACGTCCACGCTCAAAGAGATGTTCCGGGTCGGCCGCAGGCTCTGGCTGAGCGCCACCTGCAGGGGCAGCGGGTCGCTCTCCTGATTGTATTTCAGGCGGCCCCCGAGGTTGTGGACGCTCAGCGCCAGCGTGTAGGGCATGCCGCCGGGGTGCCCGCGCAGACGGATCCCGAAGTCGGCGGCGCCGGTCGCGGCCACGTCCTTGATGCGGGAGGAGATGTACTTGACCCCCACCCCCGCGTCGATGGAGCGGGTCAGGGCCCCGCCCCAGGCCAACAGCGCCGCGAAATCCTGGGGGGTGAAGCGGTCGCCGGTGGCCGTGCCCGTGTTGTCCACCGCCTCGAGTTGCCCGGAGTTGAGGTAGAGCACGCCCACGCCCACGGCGCCCAGTTGATTGGTCTGCAGCTCGCGGCGGTTGCGTCCCAAGATGGAATCGATGGGCTGGGCGTAGGCCATGAAGTCGTAGAAGGTGGATTGATAAAAGGCGGCATGGGTGAAGGCCGCGTGGCGGTAGCTCAGGGCCGCCAGCCCGGCCGGGTTCCAATAGACGGCGTTGGCGTCCTCGCACAGGGCGCGCGCGGCCTGGCCCATGCCCGCGGCGCGCGCGTCGGCGCCGAGCTTCAGGAACTGCGCGGCGGAGGTCCCCGCGTCCTTGTTGTTGAAGGCGGCGCCCGCGCTGCCGGCGCAGGCCAGCCAGAACGCCGCCGTCAAGAGGAAGGCGCGCTTCATCTCATTTCTCGATCGCGAACCTCAGGATGCGGCTCGACCCGTCCTGCGACGACTTGACCTGGGCGAAATAGACCCCGCTGGCCACCCTCTTACCGGCCGTGTTGCGGCCGTCCCAACACTTCGTGCCCGCGTCAGTGCTGGAGAACGGCAGATCGATGACTTTTTCTCCGGAGAGGGTCAAGATGCGGATGGAGCCCGAGGTGGGCAGGCAACCGGCGTTGGGATTGAGCTGTTCGCAGCCGAAGGCTAGCCCGACCCCCTTGCAAGGTCCCGTCGTTGGAGTGCCGAAAAGGCCGTCGGTCCCGATCTTCCAGGGGACCGGATAGACCCGGACGGCGGATGCGGTCTGGCCGTAGGAGGTGGCGCCGAAGAGCCCGAATATGGAGAAATGCGACACCAGGGCCGAGACCCTCCTGTCCACCGTGTTCACGCTCGTGGGCAGCGCTTCCCAGGCCAGGATCGAGGTGTTCAAGGTGTAGAGCTGCAGCCTGGCCGCCGGCACCGACGGATTGGATCCGTCGACGATGCCGTCGCCATTGGCGTCCGCGTAGGGCAAAGACAGCGACGCCGATGAGCCGAGGGCGCCGTTGAAATAGTTCACGCCGTCCAAGGTCGGCACGATCTCCAGCAAGGTCGGGTAGGCCTGGGAGGGCGGCATGAGCATCTGCCCGGTGGGCGGCCGGGAGAGGGCCTGGGCCAGGAGGCTGGAGGAGATCCGCAGAGGGTGGCTGATGGGGTCGGAGCTCACGTAGATGCTCGCCGCCGAGGGGAAGGCGTTGGGAGGCAGCAGCAGCTGGATGGCGCTGTTGACTCCGGGCGGGGTGAGCTGGGTCGGGAAGTAGCTGTGGTAGAGGTCCGCGGCCTGCGCGGCGCTGAGGGCGGTGTTGAGCAGGCGGATGTCGTCGATGACGCCGGAGAAGCCCAGGTTGTAATTGCCGGTGCCGTCCTTGCGGTTGCCCACCGAGATGGGCGCGGTGTTGGTCACGCGCGGCCAGCTGACGGTGGCGCTGGAGGCGAAGATGCCGTTTATGTAGAGCGTGGCTTGGTTGGCGGGGCCGCGGTCGAAGACCGCCGTGACCAGGTCCCATTGGCCGGTCCGGACAGTGGAGGTGCCGAAGATGGTGGCGGTGTGGGGGCCGGTCATCTGTGTCCGGAAGAGGTATCGGGGCGCACCGGCCCGGTTGGTGAGCTCCAGGCTGAATGATTCGTCGCCCGAGACTCCCTTGGTGACGAGCCCCGCGCCGTCGGTCTGCACGGCGGTGGCGGGCTTGACCCAGGCGCTGAGCGTCAGGGAGTCGGTGAAGTCGTACTGGGCCGCGGGCGGGATGCTCAGCAGAGAGTTGCGTATGCCTGAGAAGGAGACCGCATGGCCCAGGTCCGGCGGCGCGTCCGTGGTGAAGGTCGGAGTCGAGTTGAGCGCGCTGCAGTTGGCAGGGATGTCCAGGCAGGCGAGACCCCCGGTGTTGGCCCAGGCCGAGGCGTCCTTGGCCCGGGTCCCGGAGTCCTCATCGAGGTGCCAGAGCCCGATGAGCCCGGGCGGGATCGCGTAGGGCGAGGTCGGGGCCGTGGAGCGGGTCACCGAGTTGTCGGCCTTCGTGCAGATCGAGCCCGCCGGGACGAACCCCGTGCCGATCTGCCCTCCGTTGATGGCCTGCACCTGCGCGTAATAGGTGGCGCCGGGGAACAGGCCGCTGATCGCGGTGAATGTGCTCATGACGCTGACCGTGGCCGCCACCACGCCGTAAAGGGAGTCCGTGGCCAGGATGATCTGGTAGAAGGTGTAGGAGGCGTTGTTGTTGGGATTCCAGGACAGGTTCACCGTGTCGCTGCTGGCCCCGGTTATGCCGGGCGCGGTAGGAGGGTTGGCCTTGGTGAAGGCGTAGACCACCGCGGAATAGGGCCCATATTCGCCGTTGGAGTTGTAGGAGGCGATCTTGGCCCCGCATGCGGTGTTGGGGCGGAACGGGCCTGAGGAGATGGTGACCGCGGACGTGTTGGGATTGTCCAGGATCGGAACCTCCGCGTCGCTGACCAGCTTGTAGCCCACCGCGCCGGTGACCGGGTGCGCGGACCAGTCCCACTTCACGGTGGTGATGTTGGTCCCGGTCCCGGTCAGCTCGGGCGGCTGGGGCCGGGTGACGGTGGATGCGAGGATCGCGAAGTTGGTCAGCAGCCCCCCGAAGCCGTCCTCGGCGCGGCCGTTGGCCGCGCGCACGCGGAAGTAGTAGGTGGAGCCGGCGTTGAGGCCGTTGACAAGGTAGGAGTTGGACGTCCAGTTGTTGGTGATATAGACGAGCGTCGAGATCGAGACGGGCTGGAGCAGGTCGTTGAGCGGAGACATGGACACTTCGAAACGGGTGTAGGGCGGGTTGGTGCTGTCCCACTGCAGCTTCACGGACCCGGTGGATACGGCGGCCGCCCTGAGGTTGGCCGGCGCATCGGCCAAAGTGTAGGCGCTGGCGGAGAGCGAGAGCGGGCTGTACGAGGCGGTGACGCTGTCCTGGGCCCTGAGCTGCAGCGAGTAGAGCGTGTTGGTCCCCAAGGGGGCGTTGGACAGGTCGTTGGTCTGGGTCCACGGGGGGTTGGGCTGAGAGCCGGGATTGAGGTCCCCGAGGGAAGGATTGGGCGGGATGGGGACGGCCGCCCCTGTGACAGCGTCGAAGGGAAGGTATCTGAACGGGACGCAGATGTTGACGGGAGGAGTCCAATTCCAGGTGATGACGTTGTTCCCGGAGACCCCGGTGAGGTTCGCGGGCGCGTCGGTGAAGTCTCCCGTGGTCGAGAACCCGGCCGTAGACGAGGTGTCGCTCCATTGCGTGTAGGCGCCGGTGTCTTGGGCCTGCACGACGCGCAGAAAGGATGTCCCTTTCGCCAGGCCGGTCTCCACGCAGTTGGTCTGCCCGTTCGGGAGAGTCGGCGGACCGCAGACCGCGATGGCGCTGATGGAGCCGTCGCCGTTCATCCGGGACACCTGGTAAGGGGTGGCGTTGGCGCTGGCGGGATAGGCGCTGCCCTTGATCACCGGGCTCCAGGTCCAGTTGATGGTGGTCTTCGGACAGATCACGGGGCCCGCGGGGAGGTTCCCCGTCAATCCGGTCGGGGTCGCGGGCTGCGAGACGAAGCTCGCCGGAGGATCCCCGCCGGAATCAGGGCCCCGCTCCGCGAACTTGCCTTCGTCGTTCTCGCATTGTATCGCGAAGACGAAGTGGGACGACTTGGGCAGATTGACGATGCTGATGACGTCGTTTTCTTTGGTCTTCGCGAAACTGGTCACGCTCTGGTACACGCCGTTCTCCTTGGCGATGACCGCGCAGCGCGTGTCGTCGGGATTGTCCCGGATGTGCGCCTTGAGGGTGACCGAGGTGGGGCCGGTGCCGGTGATCGTGTCCGGACCGACGTTCGGCCTCGCGGCCAGGGTCCTGACGGTGGAGACGCCAGAGGAGCCGGAGGGGCCTGCCGTCTTCCCCGAGCCTCCGGTGTCCACATAGGTCGCATTGTAGGAGAGGGTGTAGACCGTGTTGGGAGTCAGGCCCGTGGGGGAGTAGTAGGGATAGCTGTTCGGGGAGCCGGGGCCGCTCGCGTTCGTGTTGATGGTGTACGTAGTGTTCTTGCCGGGAGCGACGCCGCAGGCGGCGTAAGGGGATTTGCAGGTGTTGCAGGCATAGCTCGACCAGTTCCAGGTGATCGACGTCGCGCCGACCATGGGGACCGTGGGGTTGGGCGGGAGCATGAGGCCGGTCTGATCCACGGTGATGGACAGGCCGCGATAGGCCATGTTCTCATCCTCGTCCTGCGCCGTTTGGTTGGTGCCGGAGGTGGGCGTGTGGATGACACCGAGGTAGATTCCCATGGTTCCCGCCTTGCTGCCATGCACAAAGCCCCCGATGGGACGCCAGGTCGGGGTCAACCAGTCGGCATAGTAGGCTTGGCCGGCGTAGTCGGCGGCGACCTGGCCTGGAGGCATCTCGTAATTGACGATGCGGATGTCGTCCAGCTGGCCGTTGAAGTTGTCTCCGGCCGACACGTTCGGGGCGATGCCCAGATAGACGGTGCCGGTGGTGCCTTGGTAGGTGTTCCCGGCGGTCCTCTCCTTGACCTTGAGTCCGTCCACGTAGATGGTCTGATACTTCGAATTATAGTCGAAGGTGAAGACCAGGTGGTGCCAGGCACCGTCAGCGATGCTCGAGTCGGCTTCGAGGTCGTCGCTGTAGAACCCGAGATGGGGCTTGCCGTTGCGCAAGGTCAGGTGCAGGCATTGGTCCAGGGTCGCTGCCGCCTGGCATTGCTCCAGGATGGGACGGTCGTTGTTGCCTGAGGGGCTGGTGGGCACGCCCGAGGCCTTGACCCACAGCTCCACCGAGAATGATCTGTTGTAGAAGACGCTGTCGAGGGTCGGGACCACGGCGTAAGCCGAGGAATAGGCGTAGCTTTTCGCGGCGGGGGCACAACCGGGCACTGTTTTGCAGCATTTGGCAGTGCTGTAGTTCCCGATGAAGGTGAGATTCTGGAGGAAATCCGCGGTCGGCCCGGTCCCCGTGGCCCCCCAGCTCGTCACGGCCGTGCCGGGATTCGGGATCGCGTCCACGCACATACTGCTGTCGGAGTGGTTGCCCGGGACCGGGTTGGCGATGTGGTGCTGGCCGCCCGACGAGTCGTTGCCGTCGTTGTCGAAATGCAGCAGGAGGCGCGTGCCGGTGATGCTCTTGCGGGGATAGGAGCCGCCCTGGAAGCCTGGCGCGGGCGCGGTGAACCCCACGTACCACGAGGGTACGGTGGTGTAGACGGTGGGGGAATTGTCGGTGGCGACGGGGTCCGCGCCTAAGCAATAGGTGATGCTGGAGAATGCGACGCTCGGCGAAGCGTGCAGGCGGGAAGCCCCGATGACGATGAGGAAAAAGGCCGCCAGGGATGTCCTTCGGAGGTTCATGCGCGCGCTCCCCGCCACAACGCCAGCGTAGTCCTGGGATGTTATAGAGTTATTTCAGTCTCTTAAGGAAATCCAGAGCCGCTTTCTTGGTGCCGATCTTCCCCTCCGCCTGGGCCTCCCGGAGCTTTTCCAGCAGTTCCCCCACCTTGGGGCCCGGAGGGATGCCCAAGGCCTTCATCACCGCGTGGCCGTCCACCAGCCGGTCCGGCACGGGCTTGCGCCGCTCGTCGAAGCGGCGGCGCAGGAGCAGCGCGATGACCTGCAGATGCTTGAGGGTCTTGCGCGCCTCCACGGGCCGCACGCTCGACATGTCGTAGGAGTCCGGGTCCTCCGCGGCCGCGGGCAAGAGCCGCTCGAGCTGCCGGTGGGGCAGGTAGCTGGCATGGTCGGCCCAGCACACCAGGAGCACGGCCACGGCGTGCTCCCCCAGGTCGCGGAAGAAGCGGTACACCGCTTTGTCGGTCAGAACGCCCCCGGCCGTCAGGTTGCCCGGCCGCAGGTGGTGGGTGGCCACGGCCGCCACCAGCTCGATGGTCTCGTTGGGGAAGCGTAGGGCCTTGAGCAGGCCCGCGGCGCGCCGCGCTCCCGCCAGGTCGTGGCCGAAGAAGCGCAGTCTGCCCCCTCTGCGCCGCGCGGTCTCGGGCTTGGACACGTCGTGCAGCAGCGCGGCCAGCATCAAGGCGGCGCGCCAAGGCTGCCCCGGCCGCAGGCGCTCGCCCAAGGACTCCTGGAGCGGCCCGGCCGCGGCGCCGAACACCCGCCGCGGGTCGGCCAGGAGCAGGTCCAGCCGCGAGCACACCTCCAAGGTGTGGCGCAGCACCCCGCCGCGGCCGTAGTAGCAGGTCGCGCACTGCCGCGCGGCCTCGAGGTCCTCGAAGAGCTCGGTCAGCAGGCCCGCGTGATCCATGCGCGCCAGCCAGGCCGGACAGCCCGGCTCGGCCAGGAGCAGGGTGAGCTCGGCCGAGATGCGCTCCGGCGCGCTGCGGCGCACCCGCGAGCGCAGCGCGCGCAGGCGCTGCAGGGTCTTGGCCTCGATGGCGAAGCCCAGCTGGGCTCCCAAGCGGAAGGCGCGCAGGACGCGCAGCGGGTCGGCCTTGAGGATGCCCTCATCCTCGCAGCGCAGCACGCCGCGGCGCAGGTCGGCCAGCCCGCCGCGCGGGTCCAGGACGGCCGCGGCGGACAGCGCAGCGGACAGGTCGCCGGTCAGCGGCAGGGCCAGGGCGTTGGCCGTGAAGTCCCGGCGCCCAAGGTCGGCCACGATGTCCTCGCCCTGGAGCTCGCTGACGTCGATGTGCAGAGCCCCCCGGCCCTTGGGCAGGGCCAGCCGGAAGACGCCGTTCTCCGAGTCGAGGACCACGAAGGCCGCGCCCAGGCTGCGTCCCAGCCGGGCGGCCCCGGCGCGCGCGCCGCGCACGGCCAGGTCGAGGTCCAGCAGGGGCCGGCCCAGCCAGGCGTCGCGCAGGGCTCCCCCCACCAGGTAGGAGGGCCGGGGCAGGTCCTTGGCGGCGGCGCGCAGCAGGGCCAGCGCCGGGCCGGGGAGGCGCGCGACGGGACGCTCGGTCATGGCGCGCGGCGCCGGGCCAGCTCCTGCCGGCGCAGGACCGTCTTGAGCACCTTCTGCAAAGCGTTCTTGGGCAGGCCGGCCACGATCGCGACGTCGCGGGGCCGCTTGTAATTGTCCAGCCGCTGCCGGCAGAAGCGCAGCAGCTCCGCCCGGTCGGCCTGCGCCCCTCGCCGCAGCACCACGAAGGCCTTGACCGTCTCGTTTCCGACCTCGTCGGGCACCCCCACCACCGCGGCCTCGGCCACGGCCGGATGCTCCAGCAGCGCCGCTTCCACCTGGGCCGAGAAGACCTTGAGGCCCTTGACGATGATCATGTCCTTGAGCCGGTCCTTGATGGTCAGGTAGCCGTCCGAGTCGAGGCTGCCCACGTCGCCGGTCTTGAGCCAGCCCTCCGCGGAGATGGTCTCGGCCGTGGCCTGGGGGTGGTTGTAGTAGCCCTTCATCACGCAGTCGCCCTGGATGCAGACCTCTCCGTCGGCCCCGGGCGGCAGGGCGCGGCCTTCCGGGTCCACGATCTTCAGGCGCACCCCGGCGATGGGCAGGCCCACGGTCCCGGGCCGGCGGCCTGCCGGCGGGTTGATGGTGGCGATGGGCGAGGTCTCGGTGAGCCCGTAGCCCTCCAATATCGGGACCTTGAGCTGCGCTTCGAAGCGCCGGGCGGTCTCCTGGGCGAGGGGCGCCGCTCCCGAGACCGCCATGCGCACGCGGCGGAAGAACCACCACCGGAGCATGATGCGCTTGAGCCCGGCCGCCTCCTTGGCCAGCACGGCGTAGAGCTGGGGGATGGCGGTGAAGACGGTGACCCCGTGGCGGGCCATGAGCTTGAGCCACAGCTTGGCCGGGGTGACCCCCGGCGCGATGGCGACCTCGACCCCCCCCCACATGGGGACCAGGACGTTGGCGGTCCAGGCGAAGGAGTGGAACATGGGCAGGATGCAGAGCATCACATCATTGCGGCGCAGGCCCATGTGCGCGGCGGCGGCCGTGCAGTTCGTGACCAGGTTGCGGTGCGTCAGCATCACGCCTTTGGGCACGCCGGTGGTGCCGGCGGTGTAGAGGATGCCGGCCAGGTCGGACTCCGAGGCCGCGGCGCGCGGCAGGCTCTCGGGGTCGCCGCGCAGCAGTTCCGAGAAGGGGCGCTCATCGGGGCCCGATTCATCGACGACCCAGATGGCCTTCAGGGCCCCGGCCTGCTTCTGCGCCAGCCGCAGCCCGGGCAGGAATTCCGCCGCCGTCACGGCCGCCTTGGCGCCGCAGTCTTTGAGCATGAAGCCCAGGTCTTCAGGTTTCTGGACCATGAAGTTGATGGGCACTGCCGCTGCGCCCAGGCGGGCCAGCGCGAAGTAGGAGACCACGAAAGGGATGCCGTTGCGCAGCACGAGGGCGACGCGGTCGCCCTTGGCCACGCCGGCGGCCTGCATCCCGGCGGCGGTCCGCAGGACACGCGACCGGAGGTCCCGGTAGCTCAGGCGCTCGTCCGGCGTGGAGAGTCCGCCCGCGGGCGGCTGGCGCTCGGCCGCCGCGTCCAGGAGGTCGTTGAGGGTGAGGATAGCCTGCTCAGGCATCGTCGCGGCGCCTTCGCAAGAGGAGAATGGAGGTCAGATGGCGGTCGTGATGAGGCTCTCGGTGGACATCACGCCCGGGATGGCGCGGATGTCCCGGACGATGACGTTGGAAAGGGTGAAGAGGTCCTTGGTCTCGATGTCGAGGACGAGGTCCCAGCGGCCGAAGACCGCGGTGACATGGGCCACGCCATCCGTCTGCTTGATCTTGGCCAGGGCTTGCTTCTCCTGTCCCGCCATGAGCCGTACCAGCACGAGTCCCGTCACCATAGCCTTCTCTCCTCGCGACAGCGATTTGCGCACGGCTCGTCGAGAATGACGTTGGGCAGTATATCAAATTATTGGTATCATTCCCCGACCTCAGACCGACTCGACCCCATGCCCAGGCTTGAGCATTCCCATGGCCGGACCCAGTTCGTCGTCCTGGCGGCGTTCTACGCCCTCTTTTTCCTGGGCCGTTGGGCTTGGCTGAGTTGGGAGCGCCCGGTCCGCCTCTCGGCCGCGAAGGCCGAGTACCTGCACGACGAGTTCGTGGACATCAGCCTGACCGCCCGCGACGCGTCTTTGGCCGACGCCTGGAGGTCCTCTTCTCCTGCGGTGACCGTCACCCGGCGAGGCCGGCCGGTGGAGACGATCGCGGGCCTGCGCGAGCTGCGGCTGAGCCCCGATGGGGCGGGCCGCTGGTCCGGCCGTTGGCCCTGCCCCTGGAACGCCGCGCCGGGAGAGTACCGGCTGGAGCTCTCGTCCTCATCCGCGGCCGCGCTCGGGCAGCGGCTCTTGGCCAAGCCGTTCCGCATCATCCGGCGGCGGCCGCAAGCCCTGCCGCAAGGCCTGGCGGTGCTGACCTTGGAATGCGACCTGCCCTTCGCCGGCCTCAAGGTCACGGCCCCCGACGGCAAGGTCAAGGACTGGCGCGGACTCCTCGACTGGGTCGAGTACGTGGGCGCCGACGCCTTCTGGGTCCTGGGCGGCCGCTCGCCGGGAGACAAGCCCGGCGAGGTCTGGCTCTCCTACAACCTGCCCATCATCCCTGAGTTGGCCAAGGAGTGCCGCCGCCGCGGCATCAAGTTCGGCGTTTACGCGCAATGCTTCCTGACCATGTCCGGCCAGTCGCGCCTGCCCGGCTACGAATATGCCCTGGAGGTCCAGGACGGGCGCGTGGTCCCGACCCGGGCCTTCTCCCTGCGCGACGACAAGCGCGTGCGCGACGTGGCTGACCTGCTCAAGCGCTTCCGGGATATCCCCGGAGTGGACTACCTCGGAGTGGACTACATCCGCAACGCCCTGGGCGGCGTGGAGCTGGTCGACGAGTTCTACCGGGACATGGCGGGCGTCGTCTCGCCCCCGGCCGAGTTCGCGCATCTGAGCTCTGAGGAGCGGATGATCTACTTCGCCCGCAAGAGAGTCATGCGCAAGGACATGGCCTTCATCGACGCCTGGCAGTGGTGGCGGGCCCACCGCGTCAGCGGCATCATCCGGCGCCTGAAAGCCGAGCTCGGCGCTGCCCAGCCGCTCTGGGCTTTCATGCTGACCTGGGATAAGGGCTGGCATCACGGCCAGGACGCGGTCATGTTCAACGACGCGGGGGTAGACGCCGAAGCGCTGATGCTCTACGAAGCCGACGCTCAGCAGTACTCGGTCCTGCTCTCGGATTGGCACCGCTACCTGGCCCGCGGCGACGCCCAGCTCATCGTGGGAGACGTCGTCGACTGGCCCCTGCACCAACGCAGTCCGGACGGCCCCCAGGAGCTCTACCGCCGCACGGCTCTTGCGGTCGACGGCATCTACTCGGACGGCCCCGCCCGCGGGCTCTTCGTCCACGACCTGGGCCGGGCGCTCTGGGGCCGGCTGGGGCCGTGGTCGACGCGGGCTTGGCTCGACGAGGCCCGTGCCGCGATCCGGCATCTTAAGGAGGCGGGCAAGGGCCCGCCGTCCCCACAGGCGAAGGCCGTTCTCCTCTCGCCGGAGGGGGCGCCGTGACCGCCTGGCTGGCCGTAGGAAATCCCCCGCCGCAAGAGGAGCGCTCCATGGAGAGACGAACCAGACTCATTCTGACGCTGGCGGCCGCCTGGGCCCTCTGCGCGGCGGCTCCCGCGCCACAGCAGGTCGCGCGGCACGCCGACCTGCGCTTCGCCTCCGGCCGTCAGATCACGGTGGATGTGGTGGACACCCCGGCCGGCCGCGAGACGGGCCTGATGTACCGCAAGTCGCTGCCCAGGGACTACGGCATGCTTTTCGTCTTCCCCATCGAGATCGGGAACATGACCTTCTGGATGAAGAACACCTGGGTCAGCCTGGACATCGTATTCATCGGCGCGGACCATAGGATCACGCGCATCCACGAGCGCGTGCCTCCTTCGACCGCGAAGACCACGGACGAGGAGGTCGCGCGGGCCCGGGGTCCGGCGCAGTACGTGCTGGAGCTGCCGGCCGGCGCGGCGCGGCGCTACAAGCTCAAGGTCGGACAGCCGCTCGATTTCGCGGTGCCCGTCCCGGAACGCTAGCAGACCGCTTGACGGCGGCTGCCTGTAGGTTTAGACTATTGTCCCATGTCCCAGCGCGATGAGTGGTTCGGCGGGCCCGTCGAAGGCGTGGTCTTCGCTCTCATCATGGCCGTGGCCGCCTTCCTGGGCCGGGAGAACCCGCGCTTCGTCTATCCCGAGGTCCTTTACTGCCTCCTGGCGCTGCTGGCCTTCAACCTCGTCAACTTCTCGGCCCTGCCCCGTCTGCTGCCGCAGCCGCGCCGTTCCGTGCTCGTCGTGGCCTCCAACATCCTCCTTCTGACTTTGGTCCTGCACTATTCCGGCGGGGCGCAGTCCTATTTCTGGGTGCTCTATCTGCTGCCGGTCTTCAACGCCTGCCTGGCCTTCGGGCGGCGCGGCGTTCTGGCCACCATCGCGGCGGCGCTGGCGCCCCTGCTGGTCTTCTACCTCGGGACCCTGTCCCGACTGGGCTGGGGCGGCGCCATCGAGCTTCTCGTCAAGGCGGCCATCATCACGGCTTCGGCCGCTGTGGTCATGCAGGTGGCGGGCCGCGAGCGCGAGGCGCGGGCCCGCCTCGAAGAGGAGCGGCGGCGCAGCGAGACCGAGCGGGTCCAGGCGCGCGAGCAGCTCCAACACATGGACCGCCTCGCCACTCTGGGGACGCTCATCGCCGGGGTCGCGCATGAGCTCAAGTCGCCGATGGCGGGCATCCTGGGCTATGCGGAGCTCGCGCACGGACGGGAACTGCCCCCGGCCGAGGCCAAGCGGATCTTCGGCCGCATCGCGGAGAGAGCCCGCAACTGCGAGCAGGTCATCCAGGACATGCTCGCCTTCGCCCGCCAGAAGACGGGCGCGCGCAAGGCCTGCGACATCAACGCCCTGATCCGGGAATGCGTGGCCCTCAAAGAGCATGACTGGTTCATGGACCGGCTCGCGGTCGACGCGGAGCTCTCCGCGGACCTGCCGCGCACCGAGCTCTCCGGGGCGGAGTTCCAGCAGGTCATCTTCAACCTCTTGACCAACGCGCATCAAGCCATCCGCGCCGCGCGCCGCGCGGACGGACGCATCCGGCTGAGCACCCGCCGCGAGGACGGGGAGATCCTCGTCCGCGTGGAGGACAACGGCCCCGGCATCCCGGCCGATATCGCGGAGCGCATCTGGGAGCCGTTCTTCACGACCAAGCCGGAGGGCGAGGGCACCGGGCTCGGCTTGGCCATCTGCCGCCGGATCGTGGATTCCCTCGGCGGGTCCTTGACTCTGCAATCCGGCCGCGGCGAGGGCGCCGCCTTCCTCATCCGCCTGCCGATCGTGGCCGAGGCGGAGGCCGCGGGAGCGCGGCCTGGGCAGAGCCTCCCCGGCGCGGGGACATAACCCAGGAGGACGCCATGCCCGAGCCTCGGTCCGTCAGGGAACTGGATTTCAGCCCGAAGCCGGGCCGGCGCTACTGGTCGAGCGACCGCGAGTGGCGCGAGGAGTTCATCTATTTCCTCATGGTGGACCGCTTCCACGACGGCCGGGAGCGCCGCCCTCGGAGCGAGGCCGGGCGCTCGGCCGGCAGCGGCACGCCGGAGCAACTGAGCCGGTTCTGCGGCGGGACCCTCAAGGGCATCACCCGGAACATCGGCTACATCCAGGACCTGGGCTGCACGGCCCTCTGGCTGAGCCCCATCTTCGAGAACGACCCGGACCCCCGTTCCGACAGCTACCACGGCTACGGCATCTGGAACTACCTCAACGTCGACCCCCGCTTCGGCACCAAGGCCGACCTGGTGGCGCTGGTCGATGAAGCCCACCAGCGGAACATGCGCGTCTTCCTCGACGCCGTGGCCAACCACTGCGGCGACGTCTGGTACTACGAGGACGACCAGCCGCGCTGGTTCCGAGACGATCAGAAGTCTTGGCCCTTCGGCGGCTGGCGCCGGTCCGACTATCCCGTGCCCGTGGAACTGCGCGACCCGGAGGCTTTCTACCGCTGCGGTCAGATCCGGGACTGGGGCTGGGACAGCTTCCCCGAGACTCAGTGGGGCGACTTCTACACCCTCAAGGGGTTCAATAACGACGATGACCCGGCCGGCCTGGAGCTGCAGCGGGTCCTCAACGCGGCGCACAAGTACTGGATCCGCGAGGCGGACATCGACGGCTACCGCATGGACGCGGTCAAGCACATGGGCGAGACCGCCATCGCGCGCTTCTGCCAGGAGATGCGCGAGTACTCCTACGAACTGGGAAAGCGCAACTTCTTCCTCTTCGGCGAGCTGGTGGCGGGCGACGATGCCATCAATCGCTACACCGGTCCCAACACCGCGGGCAAGGTGGACGGCAAGACCATCTACTACGGGCTCTCCTCGGTGTTGGACTTCCCCCTCTACTGGACCCTGCCCGGCGTCATCAAGGGCTTCGTCAACCCGTTGGCCCTGGTCAACCGCTACGAGGCCCTGCGCGAGCGGGCGTTGAACCGCGGGGAGCTTGGCCGCTACATGGTGACCTTCATAGACAACCACGACCAGATCGGGCAGATGTACAAGCGCCGCTTCGCGGCCGGCGCCCGCGACGAGCAGGTGATCGCGGCCGTAGGCTACCTCATCTGCGCCTTGGGCACGCCCTGCATCTATTACGGGACCGAGCAGGGCTTCACGGGTGAGGGCGAGAGCGACCACGTCATCCGTGAGGCCATGTTCGACCTGGCCGACCCGGGGCGCGACCTGCTCAACAAGGACTGCCGCATCTACCGGGAGATCGCCAAGATCGCCAAGGTCAATCAGGCCCATCCCGGCCTGCGCTTCGGCCGCATGTATTTCCGGGAGGTCTCAGGCAACGGCTCGGACTTCGACCTGCCCGCCGCGCATCCCTGCACCTTGGCCTTTTCGCGGGTTCTGGCCGATGAGGAGATTCTGGTCGCCTACAACACCTCCACGACCGAGCGGCGGCGCGACTGCGTGGTCGTCGACGCCGGCCTGCACGCGGCGGGCAGCCGGATGTCGTATCTATACGGCGGCCGGGGCGAAGTGACGGTGGAGTCGCATCCCGACCCGGCCAACGGCTCGCGTTTCGTCAAGCTGGAGCTCGATCCGATGCAGTTCGTGATCCTGCGCTAGGTGTCAGGCTTTCACGAACTTCACGGTTCCGGCCCTTAACGCTGATAGGTGCTTTCGGACCGTCTTCTGACCGCCAGCAGGACGACTCGCTTGGCCTCGTCGTCCACATCGTAGAGTATCCGGTAGTCCCCCACCCTGAGCCGATGCGTCGCGACCATATGGGCGATGCTCACAGGCGGCCTTGGGAACTTGAATTTCTTGCCCTGAGGCCGCGGGTCGGCGGCCAGTGATTCTATGGCTTCTTTGATCCGTGATGCGAGCGTCCTCGGCAGCTTCGTCAGCTCCTTGAGAAAATGCTTCTCGACGGCTTCGCTGGCGAACCCGACGGAATAGTCCCGCATCGGCTCAAAGTTCTAGTTTCTTCAATACCTTCGCAGCCGGCCGCCAGCGGCCCGCCGCGTAAGCCTTGCGTCCAGACTGGACCATGGCGACGAGTGCTTGGTCTCGGGATTCCTCGAGCATCTCTAGAAGGTCCACCATCTCATCGTAAGGGATGAGCATATAGGCAGGCTGGCCTCTGTCAGTGGCCACTATCGGCTTATGGGTTCTGAGCAGCATGGAAAGATTGTTCTTGAGTTCCTTGACGCCCACGTGTCGCGCTTTGAGTATCTGAGCCAGGGTCATGGGGCCTCCGAAAGTAGCTACTAAAGTAGCTACCTACATTATAGCCCGAAGACAGGGATTTTCAACCCCCCCAGCCCTACTCTATATAATACGATTTGGGAGTCAAAAAGTTCCCGGAAGGGGCGGCCGGCAGCAGGCGCGTCAGAGTGACCGTCGCAGCTCGTCGTGGGTCCCGACCGCCAGGAGCCGGACCTCGTCCCGGGACATGGAGAAGACGAGCCGGTCCAGGAGACCGGCGCGCACCTCCCAGAGGCCGCGGCGCAGCTCGCGCAGGCCCAGGCTGGGCATGGGCCGGTCCTCTTGGAGCATCCGCTCCAGGAGGAGCAGGGCCTTCGTCACGGACTCCTGCCTCCCGGCGGGTAGCTTCCGGTAGAGCCTCTGGAAGGCGTCGGCGCTCGTGTAGCGCATGGCGCCTCAGCGCTTGAGATCCTTGAGCAGGGCGGACACGCGCCGGAAGGTCTTGCCCTTCCCCTCTCGGCGCAGGCGGGCCAGCTTCTCGTAGGCTCCTGGGGAGAAGTCGGGGTCGACGGGAAGCGTCTCGGTCCGGGTCAGCCTGACGGTGCCGGCCTCCGCGTCGACGATGAATCCGACGAGGTCGCCCTTGGCGCCGACCTTGAGGAGCTCGCGCACCGGCTTGGGCAGAGTGATCTGGGCCTTGGAAGTGACCGAGGCGGTGATGAGCCTGGGGGTGTGATGGGAATCCTTATTGACCATAATCACGGATGATAGCATAAAACGGAATCCTTACAAACAGCATAACGACGTTCCGCCCCTCCGCTGGCGCGTCGGGGCGGTGGCGCCCGGCGCAGACGGCGGCGCCGGGCGCTCGGAGAACGGCGGGGAGGCGGGCTGGTGAGGCCGGCTAGCAGGCTGCTGATAAAGTCCGTTCTGCGAGCGCCCGGCGGCCGTCTGCCGGGCGCAACCGACCCGCGAAGCGGGGCGGCAGAACCCATCCGATGGGTTGCACGAAGGATGGCGCCTTCGGCGCGACTGGCCCAGGCAGGCTGCGCCTGTCTGGGCCAGTTCGGGGATGGACTGTTGCCCGCTACCGAAAGGACTGTGTCCGGACATAGTCCTTTCCGCAGGAGGGTTTATCAGCAGCCTGCTAGTCGTCGAAGCGGTAGCCGAAGCCGCGCACGGCCACGATCCGGTTGGCCGTGGGGCCGATCTTGTCGCGCAGGTGGGAGAGGGTCACGTCGATGACCTTGGTGGAGAGGTCCAGGCCCTGCTCGTAGCCCCAGACGTGCTGGAGCAGGAAGTCGCGCGTGAGCACCCGGTTTCGGCGGTGCATCAGGAACCAGAGCAGGTCGAACTCCTTGGCGCTCAAGGGGACTTCCTTGTGCTTGACGTAGGCCTTGCGCGAGGTCCGGTCGAGCTTGAGCTCCCCGGATTCCTGCACGGTCGGCTCTTCCAGGGCTCCGGTTCGGCGCAGCAGGGCCTCCACGCGCGCCACCAATTCCTCGGTGTTGAAGGGCTTGGTGATGTAGTCGTCGGCGCCCTCGCGCAGGCCCGTGACCTTGTCGCTGACCGCGTTCTGGGCCGTGAGGATGAGGATGGGCAGCCGCGCCGATTTTTCCTCGCCCCGCAGGTCCTTGAGCAACTCCATCCCCTCGCCGTCCGGCAGGGCCCGGTCGAGGACCATCAGGTCGGGCAGAGCGCGCTGCAGGCTCTTGCGCGCCTTGGCCAATGTGTCGACCGTCTGGACCTCGCAACCCTCGTCCTTGAGCACCTCGCGGATGAGCTCGGAGGTTGCCGCCTGATCCTCGACGACCAAAATCTGGGCTTTCATCGTATCAGGACCGGATTATACCACATCAGAGCGGAATATTTCCCCGGTTCTCGTGGGTCCCGGGGATGCGCTTGTCGCGCAGGAGACGCAGAGCCCGGATGATCTTGGTGCGCAGCAGACGCGGCTCGATGACCTCGTCTATGGAGCCGGTCGAGGCGGTCTGGTAGGGCGAGGCGAAGCGGTCCTTGTACTCTGCGGTGAGCTTGGCGCGCAGGGCGGCTTTCTCATCGGCGGTCTTGGCCGCGGCCACTTCGCGACGGTAGAGGATCTCGACCGCCCCGGCCGGGCCCATCACCGCGATCTCCGCGCTGGGAGAAGAGAAGTTGAAGTCGCTGCCGAGCTTCTTGGAGCTCATGGCGATGTAGGCCCCGCCGTAGGCTTTCCGGATGACCACCGCGATCTTGGGCACCGTGGCCTCGGAGTAGGCGAAGAGGAGCTTGGCCCCGTGCCGGATGATGCCCCCATGCTCCTGGGTCACGCCCGGCCAGTAGCCCGGCACGTCGGTCAGGGTCACGATGGGGATGTTGAAGGCGTTGAGCAGGCGTATGAAGCGCGCCGCCTTGTCCGCGGAGTTGATGTCCAGGGCTCCGGCGAAGTGGGCCGGGTTGTTGGCCACCACGCCCACGGCCTCTCCGCCCATGCGCATGAAGCCCACCACGATGTTCTTGGCCCAGCCCGCGTGCACCTCGAAGAACTTGTGCTCGTCGGCGATCTGCCAGATGACGTGGTGGATGCGGTAGGGCTTGCGCGGGTCCATCTCGCACATCTTCTCCAGCAAGGGGATGCCGCGGCTGACCGGGTCCGGATTGGCCACGCGCGGCGGCTTCTCCCAGCGGTTCTGCGGCAGGTAGGACAGGAGCTCGCGGACTTGGCGGAAGCAGTCCGGCTCGGAGGCGGCCACGAAGTGGCAGACTCCTGACTTGTTCGCGTGGGCGGCGCAGCCGCCCAAGGTGTCGAAGCTCACGTCTTCGCCCGTGGCGGCCTTGACCACGTCCGGGCCGGTCACGAACATGTGGCTGATGCCCTCGACCATGAAGATGAAGTCGGTCAGGGCCGGGGAATAGACCGCGCCCCCCGCGCAGGGGCCCAGGATGACGGAGATCTGCGGGATGACGCCCGAGCACTGTGTGTTGCGGTAGAAGATCTCGGCATAGCCGTCGAGGGAGTCGACGCCTTCCTGGATGCGCGCGCCGCCCGAGTCCAGCAGGCCGATGATCGGCACCCGGTTGGTCAGGGCCATGTCCATGACCTTGCAGATCTTCATGGCGTGGGCGTGCCCGAGCGAGCCGCCCAGGACCGTGAAGTCCTGCGCGAAGACGCAGACCTCCCGTCCGGCCACGGTGCCGAAGCCGGTGACCACTCCGTCGCCCGGCGGGTTCTTCTCCTTGAGGCCGAAGTCCGCGCAGCGCGTGCTCACCAGCAGGTCGGTCTCCTGGAAGCTGCCGTCGTCGAGCAGGTACTGGATGCGCTCCCGCGCCGTGAACTTGCCCTTGGCCTTCTGCGCGGCGATGCCCTTCTCCCCGCCTCCGAGCATGACCGTTTCGACCATCTGACGAAGGCGCGTCAGACTCGGGGCGGCGGGCCGCTCTTTCTTGGCGTGCTCCGGCGGGTTCGTCTTCGCGGATTCCATTCTGGCTCTCCTATGGTCGCGGCTGAGTCAAGACGACGGCGACGGCGGCATCGCCGATCCGGGCCCCGGAGGCGGGATCATCGATGAGAACGTCCAGGATCGTCGTCAGAGAGACGCATTATAGCTAATTTCCAATCGCCTTGACAGGCGCGGGGCAATCCGATAAGATTAAGGCGTGGCGGACCTTTGGGGAGACGTCTGGTTCTACATCTCGACTCTGGGATTCCTCGGCAGCGGCGCGCTGTTCTTGTACCTCCTGGGCCAGTACCGTTCGGCGGTCGAGGAGACGGATGAGAGCGACACTGCCTCTCCGTCTCAAGAGGCGGCCTCGGTGGAGCCTCCACCCGCCCAGCCTGCGGTCCTCGAATTGACCCCGGTCCCGGTGGCGACCCCTATCGTGTCTTGGCCCAAGACCAAGACCAAGACCGCGCCAGCCGTGGCGCTGCCGGTCGCTGCCGCCCCATCTGCGAAGGTGGAACCGCAACCCTCCCCCACGACCGCCAAGGCATCGCCTGTTAGCGCTCGGGGCGTCGGCGCTCCCGCGCCGGCGAAAGGCGCGGCGCCAGAGCGCCGTGCCGGCGACGGCGTCAACCCGACCGTCGCCTACTTGCAGAACATCCGATCCCAGATGGAGAGGTTCGACAAGAACATCGCGGCGCTCAAGGCCTTGTCCGCGCAGCAGGCCGCCCAAGGCCAACTCGTGCTCAAGAAACTCTCCGAACTGGCCGAAGGATTCAAGACGGGCGCCGGCCGTGAGGAAATCCGTCCGGCCGGCACCGGCGGAACCTCCGATACCGTCGGCGGAGCCTCCGATACCGCCGGCGTCTCGCCGAGCAGCGCCTTCCCCGCAGCGACGCGATCCGCCGATCTTGCGCTGGAGACGGTTCCTCAAGCGGCCCCTGCCAGCCAGTCCGGAGCACTGCAGCCCGCCCAGGCCGCGGAGCCCGAGCCGGCGAGCGCGGCTCCGGAGTCGGTTCTTCCCATCCCGGCCCAGGAGCCGGAAGCTGAGGCGGAACCTCCCGCGGCCGCGGTTGTCGAGGCCCCGCCGCAGGAGCCCGCCACCCCCGAGCCCGCGTCACCCGCGCCGGAACCGGAACTGGAGCCGGCCGTTCGCCCATTCCAGCCGCGCAAGGGCCCGGTCTGGCCCGTCTAGCGTTCGCGCTGGTCCTGCTCGTGACCGGCGCGGCCCCGGCCCGGGGCGGCATGTTCGCGCCTTCCGCGTTCTCCGCCGGCTCCGTCGGCACGACCGGCGCGGCATTCCTCAAGCTGGTCCGCTCGGCGCGCGATTCGGCTCTGGGGGGCGCGGCGGCCGCCGGCGCGCAGGGGGCCGAGGCCCTGTTCACCAACCCCGCCGGCCTCGCTAGCCTTCTGCCGGAGTCCCCCTCCGAACTGAGCCTCTCCTACGACAATCTCCTGGAGAGCTCTTATCTCGGCTCCGCGGCCTGGGGACGCCCGGTCGGGCGGTCCGGCGCCTTGGGCGCGGACCTGGTGTATTTCTCCCAAAGCGCCCAGACGGCCTACAACGGCCGCGGGGATGCGGTCGGCTCCTTCCGGCCTTACGATCTGGCCGTGGCCCTGGCCTACGCGCGGCGGTTCGACGGCTTCGCCCTGGGCGGCGGCCTGAAGCTGATCCGGTCGTCCCTTGATGACGTATCGGGGACGAGCGCGGCGCTCGACTTCGGCGCGCAAGCCCGCAGCATCTGCCTGGTCGGAGACCGTCCCGTCGATGTCGGGGCGCATGTCTCCAACCTCGGGCCGCCCATAAAGGTGGGCGGGACGTCGGCGCCGCTGCCCTTGGCTTTCGCGGGCGGAGTCCTTTGGCATCTGTCCACCTTCGTCGACTCGAGCCTCGACGTGCATGTGCCCTCGGACCAAGACCCTTACGTCAGTCTGGGAGTGGAGGCGACCTACAGGTTCGACCAGGGCAAGCACAGCGCCGCCCTGCGCCTCGGCTACGACCAGAACCACATCCGGGAGCTCGACGGAGCGGCTGGGTTGACCGCAGGCGGCGGCTTGGACCTGGGGGGCTTCCGGGTCGATTATGCCTGGGTCCCCTACGGAGACCTGGGCATGCAGAACCGCTTCACTCTGGCGCTGCGCTTCTAGCGCCGAGGCGCTCGGCCAGGATCCTGAGCATCGCGGCGTGGACGCGGCCGTTGCTGGCCAAGGTCTGACGGCCGAAAGACGCGATCCCATCCCAGGGGCGGCCGTGGAAATCCGAGACCTTCCCCCCCGCCTCGCGCACGAGCAGCAGCCCCGCGGCCACGTCCCAGGGGCTGAGGTGGAATTCCCAGAAGCCCTCGGCGCGCCCCGCCGCCACCCAGGCCATGTCCAGGGCGGCCGAGCCGCTGCGGCGCACGTCGTGGCAGCGGACCATGAAGGAGCGGTAGAACCCGGTGTAGAAGTCGGGGCGCGAATGGCGGTCGTAGGGGAAGCCCGTGATGAGCAAAGACCGCGCCAGGCTCCGCACCGCGGAGACGCGCATCGGCTTGCCGTTGAGCCGGGCCCCGCATCCGGCTTCGGCCAGGAAGCGCTCGTCGCGGAACGGGTCGTGCACCCCGGCGAGCAGAGGGCGGCCGCGCCGCAGCAGGGCGATGGACACGCAGCCGACCGGATAGCCGTGGGCGAAGTTCGTGGTCCCGTCCAGGGGGTCGATGACCCAGACGTACTCCGAGCCGGTGTCCCGGCAGGCCTTCTCCTCGGCGCGGTAGTCATGACGCGGCAGACGGCGGCGGATCAACTCCAGGATGGCCTTCTGGCTCTCCAGGTCGGCCTGCGTGAGGAGGTTGGCCCGGCCCTTGTAGCGGATGCTCACCGAGCCGAATCGTCGCCGGAGCACTCGGCTGGCCCGGTCCAGGGCTTCCCGCAGGACGTGGCGCAGTTCAGCTCGTTCAGCGCGCACGGAAATGCCTCGCGAGCGCGCCGCAGAGGGAGGCCACTGTGGCGCGCGGAGCTTCCACCGCCGCGCTCACCCCGCGCTGTTCGAGCGCGGCGCTGGTGACCGGCCCGATCGAGGCCGCCACGGCCCGGTTGAAGAGGCGGCGGCGGGAGGCGGCGGGAAGCTGACGCAGGAGATTCTCCACGGCGGAGCCGGAGGTGAAGACCACGGCGTCGACGCCGCCGGAGGCTGCGGCCGCGCGCAGGCGCCGCGCGCCGCGTCGGTCCGCCAGAGTCCGGTAAGCGGCGACGGCGTCGACTTTGGCCCCCTGCGCGCGCAGGAGGCGCGGCAGGACCTCGCGGCCTGCCTGCGCCCGGGGCAGGAATATCCTCTGGCCCCGCACCCGGCCCGCGACCGCGGCCAAGTCCTCGGCGCGATGCCTTCGCGGCGCCACAGCGCGCCAGCCTCTGCGGCGCAGGGCGCCGGCCGTGGCCGGGCCCACGGCGAAGACCTTGGGCGGCGGCGACAGCCTCAGGCCCAGGGCCCGCGCGCGGGCGAAGGTGCTCTCGACGGCGCGCGCGCTCGCGAAGACCGCGGCATCGTAACGTCCGAGGTCACGCAGCGCCGCGTCCAGGCGCGTCCACGACGCGGGCGGCGCGAAGCGGATGACCGGCACGCTCCAGACGCGCGCGCCCAGCGCCCGCAAGCCGTCGGCCAAAGGGCCCGCCGGACCTTCGGGGCGGGTCACCAGGATGGTCCGCCCCATGAGAGGCTTGCAGGACATGCGCCATTCTAGCAAGTGTCGGTTTTGACAGTCCAATTCGCGAATGGTATAATTATGAATCTTCTATGGTTCTGCCGTTCTTCCCTGACAAGAAACGCCAGCCTGCCGCCGCTTTAGGAAAATCGGAGAGACTTTCCAACAAGGCGGGAGCGTTGGTCCGTCCGAAAAGCATCGCCATTTCCAATATTTTGAGCGAGGACGTGGTGATCCAGGCCCCGGCCGGGGTCGGCAAGGACGGGCTCATCGAGCTCCTGGTCGGCCGGCTCTGCGATCGCAAGGCCATCGGCAGTCCCCAGACTCTGCTGGCCAAGGTCTTGGAGCGAGAGCAGGGCATCAGCACCACCTTGGATACCGGGTTGAGCCTGCCCCACGCCCGGGTGGATTCGATCACGGAGATCGTGGCGGCGCTGGCCTTGGTCCCCCAGGGGATCGCGGACCCCAAGGCCGGAGATCTGACCATCAGGCTCATGTTCCTGTTCTTCTCCTCTAGCAGGCCGGATATCCTGCCCTTGCACCTGCAACTCCTGCGCGGGGTCGCCTCCCTATTCCAGCCCCAGATCATCGCGGAACTGGCGGGCGCGCCCGACCCGGCCGCGGCTCTGGCGATCATCCGCAGAGTGGAGAACCCCTAGCCCGCCAGCGACGGAGATCCGGATGGCCATCCTGCGCATCACCAAGCACGGCGAGCCGGTCCTCAAGAAGGCCTGCGCGCCCGTCACCTACGAGACCTTGCTTCCGGGCCTGCCCAAGCTGCTCAAGGACATGTGGGCGACCATGTACTCGGCCAAGGGCGTCGGGTTGGCCGCGCCCCAGGTGGGACTGAGCCTGCGGCTTTCCGTCGTGGACGTGCGGCCTGAAGGCAAGGCCCAGCGCCTGGTGCTCATCAATCCCGAGATCGTCGCTCGCGAAGGGGCCATTTTCGAGGAGGAGGGCTGCCTGTCCGTCCCCGGGGTCTTCGCCCGGGTCAAGCGCTGCGCGCGCGTGCGCATCCGCGCCCTGGACGCGCGCGGGCGGCCCTTCGAGATGGAGGGCACTGGGCTCCTGGCCAAGGCCTTCCAGCACGAAGTGGACCACCTCGACGGCAAGCTCTTCATCGACCGCCTGCCTTTCACCGAGAAGCTCAAGGTCCTCTCCCTCATCAAGGATCTGCGCCGGGACTGGACGTGAGGACCCTCTTCTATGGTACGCCGGCGCTAGCCGTCCCGTTCCTGGACCTCCTGGCCCGCAAGAGCGCGGTCGTGGGCGTGCTCACCAGCGCGGACAAGCCCGTCGGCAGGAGCCTGCGGGTGCAGCCGACTCCGGTCAAGGCCCGGGCCCTGGAGTCGGGCCTGAAGGTCCTGCAGCCGGAGAGACCCTCGGCCGCGGCTGCGGAGCTCTCGGAGCTCAAGCCGGACCTCGCGGTGGCCGTGGCCTACGGCAAGCTCCTCCCCCCCGAACTGTTGGCGGTCCCCGCGCTGGGCAGCCTCAACGTCCATTTCTCTTTGTTGCCCAAGTACCGCGGCGCGGCGCCGGTGCAGTGGAGCCTAGCGCGCGGCGAGTCCCGTACCGGCGTCACCGTCTTCTGGATCGAAGGGGGGTTCGACACCGGCCCCGTGTTCTTGCAGCGGGCTCTCGATATCGGGCCCGATGATGACGCGGAGGGGCTGTTCTCTCGCCTCACCGCTCTGGGCCTGGAGGCCCTGGAGCGGGCCATCGACGAGCTCGCGGCGGGCCGCGTCCGCAAGGAGCCCCAGGCCGGGGAGTCCAGCCTGGCCCCCCGCATCCGTCGGGAAGACGCCCGCATCTCTTTCTCCCGGCCCGCGCGGCAGATCCATGACCTGGTGCGCGGCATGCGCCTGTGGCCGACGGCTTATCTCGAGCTGAAGTCCCCGGCCCCGCGGCTCGTCCAGGTGCACCGGACCCGCCTGCCCGAGCCCCGCGAACGCTCCGCCTCCGGTCCGGGCCCCGGCCTCATCGTCGGCATTGAACCGCACGGCGGTATTTTGGTACAATGCTCGGACTGCAGCAGTGTTTGGCTCCTCACGGTTCAGACCGAGGGTAAAAAGCCGGTAGCCGCTGCGGATTTTCTCAATGGCCTCCGCCTCGGCGTGGGGGACTTTTTGTCTTTGGCATGATTCTCGATATGAAGGGGGAGGTGCGGTCGTGGGAAGCGATCGGCGTGAGTTTGGCTCTCGTGGTCGCGGTCTTCGCTCTGCTGCAATGGGGGATAGAAGGCGTGATCCATGACCGCAAGACTCAGACCATGCCCGAGCTCAAGGGGCGGTCCATCTCCGCGGCCTTGGACCTGCTCTCCCCTCTCAACATCGGCCTGCGCAAGGAAGGCACCGAGTTCAACAACGCCGTGCCCATCGCTTCCGTGCTGCGCCAGTACCCCGCGGCCGGGACCGTGGTCCGCGAGGGCAAGATCGTCCGCGTGGTGGTCAGCCAGGGCGGAGAGACCGTCTTGACCCCGTCCATCGTGGGACTGCCCCTGCGCAACGGGGAGATGCTCTTGCGCCAGAGCCAGCTGGTGCTGGGAGAGGTCAACGAGAGCTATTCCCTCAAGTTCGAGAAAGGCACCGTCCTCTCCCAGGAGCCCAAGGCCGAGGCCAGCGTCGAGCGCAACGCCTTGGTCAACGTCACGGTCTCGGGCGGCTCGCCGCCGACCGGGGTCAACCTCATGCCCGATTTCCTGCGCAAGAACATCCAGGAGGTCCAGTCCTGGGCCAGCACCGCGGGCGCGACGCTGAGCTCTCGCAAGGACTTGTCCTCCCCCTTCGCTTACGGGACCATCCTGTCCCAGGAACCGGCGCCGGATACTCCCTTGAGCGCGGCCGCCAAGGTCTCCGTCGTCATCAGCGGCAAGCTCGGCAAGTCCGGCGAGGCCGGCCCGGCCGTCACCAATTTCCACTACGAGCTGCCGCAGGGCGGCAGCGAGAGCCTGGTGCGCATCGTGGTCTCGGATAAGTACGGCGAGCGCGAGCTCTTCAACGGCCTGCGCCGGCCCGGCTCCAAGATCGACCTGCCGGTGCAGGAGACGGGCGGAGCGCACGTGCGCATCTTCCTCAACGGCATCCTCGTCGACGAGAGGGACATGTGACCATGACCGCGGCACGGACGGTGGAGATCGTGCCCTCGCTTCTGTCGGCGGACCTGTCCCGCCTGCCGGCCGAGCTGCGCCGGGTCCAGGAGGGCGGCGGCGAGTGGGTCACCGTGGACGTGATGGACGGGCACTTCGTTCCCAACCTGAGCTTCGGGCCCGATCTGGTGCGCGCCGTCAAGCGCCTCTCCCCCCTGCGCGTGGACGTCCATCTCATGGTGACCAACCCCGAGACCGCGGCCCCTTGGTTCATCAAGGCCGGCGCGGACCGCATCATCTTCCATCTGGAGGCCTGCGGCGACCCGCGGGCCTTGCTGCGCGCGCTGCGCGGCCAGGGCGTGGAGGCCGGCGTCGCGGTCAAACCGGGCACGCCGGCCGACGGGTTGCTGCCGCTGCTGTCCGAGGCGGACATCGCCTTGGTCATGACCGTGGAGCCGGGCTTCGGCGGGGCGGCGTTCCTCAGCGCCATGCTGCCCAAGATAACGGCGGCGCGCCGGACCCTGGACGAGGGCGGCCTGCCGTGCCGCCTGCAAGTGGACGGAGGCATCAATCTGGATACCGTGGAAGCCGCGGCCGGGGCCGGTGCGGAGATCCTCATCGCGGGCGCCGGCGTTTTCGGCAACCCCGACCCGGCGGGGGCCATCCGGACCTTGCGCGCCAAGGCGCAGGCCGCTTATTCCGGGCGCGCGGGCTGATTTCGAGGAGTTCAACAGGAGGAGACATGTCCGTAGTCATCAGGTTGCAGAGGACGGGAAAACCGAAGCAGGCGCACTACCGCGTGGTCGCCATCGAGCGCAGCCGGGGCAGCACGGGCAGGCCCATCGAAGTCCTGGGCAGCTACGACCCCCGCGGCGAGACGATCAACAAGAAGCTGGTGGTGCGTCAGGACCGTTACGAGGCTTGGCGCAAGAACGGCGCCCTGCCGTCCGTGACGGTGGAGAAGCTGATGCGTCAGTCCCAGAAGAAGTCTGCGGCGCCCGCGTCGGCCGCCGCGGAGCAGGCCAAGCCATGAAAGACCTCGCTCAATTCCTGGTCAAGAACCTGGCCGATCATCCGGACCAGGCCTCGGTGCAGGACTCGGAATCCGACGGAACCGTGACCTTGAAGCTGGTCGTGGCCGAGGAGGACAAGGGCAAGATCATCGGCAAGAAGGGCAAGGTGATCAAGGCCATCCGGTCCCTCGTGGGCGCGGCCGGGGCCAAGGCGCAGAAGAAGACGGTGGTGGACATCGACTGAGGCCGAAGAAGACCATGCGCATCGACGTGGTGACGCTGTTCCCGGAGATGTTCGAGCCCGTTCTGGGCGCGAGCATCGTGGGCCGCGCCCGCGCGCGCGGGCTGCTCGAGCTGGGGACCGTCAACCCGCGCGACTTCGCCCCGGACCGGCACCGGACCGTCGACGACCGGCCCTTCGGCGGCGGCGCGGGCATGGTGCTCAAGGCCGAGCCCCTCTACCGCGCCATCGAGAGCGTGCGCCGGCCAGGCAGCCGCGTGGTCTACCTCTCGCCGCAGGGCCGAAGATTCGACGCGGCCGCCGCGCGGCGGCTGGCCCGGGAGAAGCACCTGGTCCTGGTCTGCGGCCATTACGAGGGCGTCGACGAGCGGGTCCTGCGCTGCTGCGACGAGGAGCTGTCGGTCGGGGACTTCGTGCTCACGGGCGGGGAACTCCCGGCTATGATGGTGGCCGACGCCGTGGCGCGGCTCATCTGCGGCGTGCTCAAGAAGGAGGACGCGACGCTCAAAGAGTCCTTCGAGGCTGGGCTGTTGGAGCATCCGCACTACACCCGGCCGCGGGTCTGGAAGGGCCGCAAGGTGCCTGAGGCCCTGCTGTCCGGAGACCACCGGATTTGTTGAAGACTAGCACATAAGCACATAGGAGACGAGTTATGATGGTGGCAGCAGAACAGGCGAAGAAGCAGTTCCCGGATTTCCGTCCGGGCGACACGATCAAGGTTCACATCAAGGTCGTGGAAGGCGACAGCGAGCGCGTCCAGGTCTTCGAGGGCACGTGCTTGGGGCGGCGGGGCCGCGGCGACGGAGCCAGCTTCACCGTGCGCAAGGTGTCCTTCGGCGTGGGCGTGGAGCGGACCTTCCCCCTGTTCTCCCCGCACATCGAGAAGATCGAGGTGACCATGTCCGGCAGGGTCCGGCGGGCCAAGCTCTACTATCTGCGGGGCTTGAGCGGCCGCGCGGCGCGCGTCGACGAGATCAGCCGCGAGACTCCCGAGGCAGGCCCGAAGGCGGCCCCGGCGTCCGAGGCCCCCGCCGCAGGCGCGGCGCAGGCCGAAAAGGCCAAGCCCGCGGCGGCTCCGGCGCCGGCCCACAGCGAGACCGGCAAGTCCCATTCCACGGACGCCAAGCCGGGCAAGGCGGCCGCGGTCAAGGCCGGTTCCACGGCCAAGTAGTCCGACCGTGGCCGCTTGCGCGGGCCATCGGTTCGATGCCACCCTGCGCGCCTCTCGGCGCGCGGGGTGGCTTATTGGCGTCGATGAAGCCGGCCGGGGCCCCTGGGCCGGACCGGTCGTGGTCGCGGCGGTGCGCTTGGGCGCCAAGGTCCCCAGGGAGCTTCTGGCCGCGCGGGACTCCAAGCTGCTCTCCCCCTCCCGGCGCGAGACTCTCTCCCGCGCCATCCGAGCCCGCGCCGAGGCCGTTTCGGTGGCCTGGTCCCAGCCCCGCGAGATCGAGCGCAGCAACATCCTCGCCGCGACGCTCGGAGCGATGCGTCGGGCCGCGCTGAGAGCCGCCGCGAAGGTCCCGGCCGGCCGCTGCCTCGTGGTGGTGGACGGCAACCGCCCCATCCCGCACCTGCCCCTGGAGCAGGTCGCCGTCGTGGATGGCGACCGGCTGTCTCTGGCCGTCTCCTGCGCGAGCATCGTCGCCAAGGTGGTGCGCGACCGTTGGATGCGCAGGCTCGACCGCCGCTATCCCGGCTACGGCTTGGCGCGGCACAAGGGCTACGGCACGGCCGAGCATCGCGAGGCCTTGGCTCGGCTGGGGCCGGCGCGGGTCCACCGGTACACGTTCGCCCCCGTCCGCGAATCGCTCCCCGCATGAGCCGGGAGGCGGGCGCGCGGGCGGAACGCTTGGCCGAAGAGTTCCTCCGGGGACGCGGCATGCGCATCTTGGCGCGCAACTTTCGCACCCGTTTCGGGGAGATCGACCTGGTGGCCCAGGACGGTGAGACCGTGGTCTTCGTCGAGGTGCGCTCCCGGTCCAGCGACGCCTTCGGCTCGCCGCAGGAGACCGTGACCGCGGCCAAGCGCCGGCGCATCATCCGCACCGCGCAGGCCTACGCGCAGAGCCGCCGCCTCGACGCCCCCCTGCGCTTCGACGTGGTCGCGCTGTCTCCGCAAGGGACCCTCCACATCCCCGCCGCCTTCGACGCCACGGGGTACGCGTGACCATCCACGTCTACTACGAGCACAAGTGCGCGGGCTGCCAGGCCTTCTACATCCCGTACGCTCCGGGGGTGGCCTGCCCCAAGTGCGGCCGCCAGGAGGCGGAGGTCTTCGACTTCATCCCCCAGGCCGCGGCGTCCTTGCGCTTCAACCTGCAGAGCACCGGCAGCTACCTGCCCCCGGCCTGGTACGTGGGCTCGCTGGGAGACCATTGCCTGCGTCTGCTCTTCGCCGTCTTCGAGGCCTACCGCACCCGCCCGGTCCAAGGCGAGAGCTTCGCCGACTGCCTGGAGCGCAAGCTCGCGGCGCTGGAGTGGGGAGAGCAGTCCTACCTCCTCGGCCATGTGCGCGACATCGCCCTGAGGGTCCGCGCCGTCCTGGAGACGCCGTGAACTCCCTGCGCGTGGCTCTATGCGCCTGGGAGATCGGCCGGCTGAGGTCGGGCTTCGGCACCAAGGTCGGCGGCCTGGGCGGCGTGATGGAAGAGCTTCCGGCGGAGCTGGTCAAGGCCGCGGCCCGGCAGGGCCTGCGCCTCGAGATCGAGCTCCTCTCTCCTTGCTTCGCGCATTACGACCGGTCCCGGCTCAAGAAGCTCGCGCTGCGCCCGGCCGCGCGCATCGAGGGGACGTCCTTCGAGTTCGAGGTCTACGAGCACGTGTTCATGGAGCCGGGGGCCGTCCGGAGCCTCTATTTCTGGGACCCGGGCCAGCTGGGCTGGACCGGAGCCCGGGCCGTCTATCCCAACGATCCCTGGATGATGATGAAGCTCTGCGCCGCGGTCTCCCAGGCCATGGCCGGCTACATCCGGCAGGGGGATTTCCAGACCGTGCATCTGCACGACTCCCACGTGGGCCTGGTGCCCCTCTACCTGGGCGACGAGTACCTTAAGGACGTTCCGGTCCATCTTACCTTGCACAACGCCTCCCACCAGGGCGTCTGCCATATCCTGGGCGGCGGCTACGAGACGCTCGACCGCCTCGACCTGCCCGGGGCGAAGCTCTTCCACGAGTACTTCGACTACTTCGACGGCCTCAACGCCGCCAAGGCCTGCATGCTCAAGGTCCACAAGACCGGCGGCCGCGTCACCACCGTCAGCGGGGACCTCGACGGCACGTGGGGCTACGCCGCCGAACTGCGCGAGAGCTACGACTCGCTGCGGCGCCGCGCCTGGCGGCAGAAAGGGGCTCCCCCCGTCGACATCTTCCATCCCAACCGGGGCCTGGACCTCTTCGAGAAGATCCCGGTGGCGGGGATCACCAACGGCCTGGCCGCCAAGAACTGGCCGCAGCATATGCCCGAGTTGCGCTGCGCGCATCTGCGGGCCTTGCAGGAGAGGTCCCCGGCCCCGATCTTCTCCGACCCGGGGGTCCGGGCGGAGCTGCTCTCCCGGGACCACGATTTCGACGCGGACCGCCTGGAGCGCAAGCAGGAGCTTCGCCGCCTGCTCTACCGGGAGGCCTTCGGCCACGACATCTGGGGCTACCCCGCGCTCTTCTGCGCCGTGGGCCGGATGTCGGAGCAGAAGAACTTCCGCGCCATCGCGGCCGTCGTGGAGCGCACGCTCGACTTCGACCCGCAGTCACGCTTCGTGGTCCTGGCCTCGGCGGACGACGGCGAGAAGGGCGTGGAGAGCTGGTTCTTCTCCTTGGCCCGGCGCCATAAGGGGCGGGTCTACTTCAACAACACCTTCAATCAGCCCCTCTCCAAGCTCATCCTGGCCGGCTCGGACTTCGTGCTGATCCCCTCCCGCTTCGAGCCCTGCGGCTTGGTGGACTACGAGGCCGCGCTCCTGGGGACCTTGCCCGTCGTGCGCGCCGTCGGGGGGCTCACCAAGGTCCGGCATTGCGGCTATCTCTACGACTGGCTCGACGTCGGCGATTTTGACGGGGAGTGCAACGCCTTCTTCGGCTCCATCCAAGACGCCTTGCGCGTCTTCCGCCAGGACTATCCCGGGCATGTGCGGCGCATGCGCGCGGCCATGGCCACCGACGCCTCCTGGGACAGCTCCGCGGCCCGGTATGTCGAGCTGTACCGCTACGGCCTCTTGGCCAGGCGCTGGCGCCGCGGCCAGAGCATCGCCGGTTTCATGAAGGAGTTGGGCGAGGACCGGGGCTTGTTCCGCCGTTTCCTGGCCCCGGGCCGCGGCGAGTTCGCCGACCCGCGGGATTTGGCGCTCCGGCAGGCCTTGGACGGTGGCTCATGATCCGCAGAAGCAGATGTCTGTTCGCCGTGGCTTCAGCGCTCTTCGCGTTCGCCCTGGGCCCGGCGCCGAGCCGCGCCCAGAACTACGCGCGCACGGACGACCTGCGCACCCGGCCTCCCGAGCTCTGGTTCCCGTGGCAAGAATACGGCCTGGACCTGCGCGCGGGCGGAGGCTACCTCCAGGGCAACGTCCGGAGCAACAGCTTCTCGGGCGGCGCCGAGTTCACCGCGAAGCTGGCGCGGGACCACCAGGTCTTCCTCGAAGCGGCGGAGGATTACGCTAGGTTCGGCGACAACATCGTCCTGGACAAGACCAAGGGCTCCGTGCTCTACGCCTACTCCGTGCAGCCGCGGTGGAACCTCTTCGCCCTGAGCACGCAGGCCAGGAACAGGTTCCTGCAGGTCCGCTACCGGACCATGAACGGCGGGGGCGTCTGCTACCACAGCTTCCTGCCCGGCTTCGACCACATCCTGGCGAGCTACGCCGTGACGCCGGACTATGAGGCCTTCAACTCCGGCTTGATCCGCCAGACGGTCCGTTCCCAGGCGCGCCTCAATTTCGCCTTCCCGGTCTCTCCGTTCGCCAAGGTGGGTGCCGACTTCATCTACATGCCCTCTTTCTCCGAGTTCGCGAACTACGTGATCTATTCCGAGACGTACCTCCAGCTCAAGGTGACCAAGGACCGACTCTCCTTCAAGATCGCCTTCATCGACGAATATGATTCCCGGCCGTTCGCGGGCATACAGAAGAACGACCGGACTCTGAACTACAGCCTGCTGATGCATTTTGGGAGATAGCATGGATATCGGGATCGGCGTGAGCATGGACTCGGACTCGGCGCAGGCTGCGGCTGAGGCCGTGGCGCAGGCCAAGAAGACGGTGCCCAAGCCGGACCTGGCAGTCGCCTTCGGCTCCATCCATCTGGACCATCAGAAGCTGCACGGGGCGCTCTGCCAGGAGCTGGACGGCTCCATGCTCATGGGCGGGTCCTGCTACGCGCAGATGACCAACGCCGGGGTCTCAAAGGAAGGCTTGGCCGTCCTGCTGCTCTCGCTAGACGGGGCCCGCGTGCGGTTCTCGATGCAGGATATGGGCGCCGACCTGCGCGAGACGGGCCGAGCCTTGGCGCGCGGCCTGCCTGCGGCCCCCCCTTCGCCTTCCCCCTCGCGGCCGCTGGCCCTGGCTTTCGCGGGCATCACCACCGGCCGCGAGCACGAGATGCTCCTCGGCGTCAACGACGTCATCGGCCCGGCCCCTATCTTCGGAGGGCTCTGCTGCGGCGACTACGACCTGGGCATGAGCCATCCCGACTTCTGGACGAACTACCAGTACGCCGGAGCCCGGCTGACGAAGAAGACCGCCCGCTTGGCGCTTTTGGACCTGCCCCAGGAAGGGTTCCGCACGGCCTTCGGCTTCGCGCACGGCTGGCAGCCCGTGGGCCCCGCCGTGGAGCTGAGCAGCTGCGAAGACGGGAAGGTCTACGAGGTCGGCGGGGTCCCGGTCTTCGACTATTATCGCCAGTTCCTCGGGCGGGACCAATCGGACGCCTTCTTCGAGCTCATGGTCCAGCGCTACGGCTTCTCGGTGCTGGTGGAAGGCGACCGGCGCTCCCGGATCAAGCTGCCCGTGGCCTGCGATTTCAAGGAGGGCTGCATCTCTTATTTCCCGGTCGAGGACCTGCAGGGGCGCAAGGCCCAGCTTACGCTGGCCAGCCGCAATGGCCTGCTGGGCGGCGCCCGGGAATCGGCCGAGGGCTGCCTGCGGGCGCTGGGCGGGCAGCGCCCGGACCTGGTCTTCGTGGTCAGCTGCTGTTCCCGCAGCGCCATCCTGCACAGCCGCACCCAGAGGGAGCTCGAGGTCATCCAGTCCGTGTTCGGCCGGGACGTCCCGGTCTTCGGCTACTACTCGGGCGGCGAGTTCGGCCCCTGCCTCAACCGCTACGAGGATATCGTCGACCCCGCGCAGCCTCTGAGCGGTTCTCAGTATCACACGACCACGGTGTGCATCATGGCCTTGAAGGGCCCCCAGCCGGCGCGGGCCAGCATCCCGTCTCCGGCGGCGCTGAGCCGCGGCTCCGGCGATGAAGCCGCCGGCCTGCGCAGGCTCCTGGCGCAGAGCGAGGAGATCCACGACGACTCGGAGAAGTTCCTGGCCAACCTCAGCCGCAAGTCCTATCTGGACGGGGAGAGCCTGCGCCAGCAGAACGAGGTCATCCACCGCTACACCCCGCACCAGGTCTGGGCCAAGGTGGGCGCGAGCGTGGCGGCCGGGCAATACGAGCTGCCGGACTCGGAGTTCAACGGCTGCTTCCTGTTCATGGATGTCAAGGGCTTCACCTCCTACAGCGAGGAGCACGGCCCCTCCGAGGTGGTCGCGGCCTTGAACGGGATATTCAAACCCGCGACCGAGACCATCTATTCCTGCGGCGGGGACGTGGACAAGTTCATCGGGGACTGCATCTTCGCGGTATTCCCCACGCCGCAGGAGGCCCTGACCGCGGGGCGCAGGCTGCTGGAGCTCTTCAGCGGCCTCAAGGCCAAGGGCAGCCCCTTCACGGTGCGCATCGGCATCAACAGCGGCCGGGCCGTGCGCGCCAACGTGGGCTCGCCGGACCGGCGGGAGTACACCTTCATCGGCGACGCGGTCAACACGGCCCAGCGGCTGGAGTCGAACTGCACGCCGGGCAAGCTGCTGGTCTGCGAGGAGCTCTACAAGCTGGGGACCGCGAAGTTCTCGGCCGTCGAGCGCAGGGAGATCAAGGCCAAGGGCAAGAAGAACGCGGTCGTGGCCTACGAGCTGTCACTGTGAGATTCAGCGCAGGTCCATGTAGGGCTGGTTGAGGCGGCGGACCTCGGCGCCTTCCGGCACGATGTCGTAGACGGACTTCCCCGCCGCTTCCAGGATATCGTGGACGGAACGGTAGGCCTGCTCAGCGACGGGCCCGAATCCCGTGATGTCGGCCACGGCCAGAAGATCCTTCTCTCCCTCGGCGCTGCCGGCCAAGCCCTGGAGCGCCTTGAGGAGGGCGTCGCGCTTCTCCGGCCGCAGGCCTTTGCGCAAGACGAAGGGCTCGTTGGGCACGGTCCCGGTCATGGCCAGGACGCGCAGGTCCTTGCGTTTCAAGGCCCGGTGCCCGTAAGTGGCGATGGCCGCGACTTCCCCCCTGACCAAAGCCTCCATGGCCTTGTCATGGCTGCCCAGGAACTTGGCTTCGACCTGGACTCCCTCCTTGTGGAGGAACTGGGCGGGCAGCAAGAAGCCGCTGACCGAATAGGGGTCCACGAAGCCGAACTTCCCGCCGTCGAGGTCGGAGACCTTCTGAGCCGTGCTCTTGGCCATGACCAGGATGACCCCGTCGAACTGGGTCTCGCCCTTGCCGCGCAGGGCCTGCAGGCCGGCCGCTACGCCGTACTCCTCGCGGGCCAGGAGGAACTCCTCCAGGGTCAGGATGCCCGCGTCAGCCTTGCGCGTGCCCAACTGTTCGATGGCGTCCAGCGGCGAAGCTGCGACTCGCGCTTCCACCGACAGGCCGGAGGCGTCGGAGAGTCGTCCGGCGATGGCGCCCAGAGAGTCCATTGACGCCGGCGCGTGCGCGGGCGAGAGTAGCACCACCAAGGGATGCTGGGCCGTGCCTATGGACGATTCGCTGCGGCCGACGCATGCGGAAAGGCCCGCTGCCAGGGCGAGTGCGATGGAGAGCTGCTTCATGGTCTGTCGCATTTTATTTTTCCTCATAGGAAGTAGTCGAAGTCCCTTTCCGTCCTCACGTAGCGGCGCAGCTTGAAGACGTGCGCCGGCATCCCGTGCGGGTCGAGCTCCACGTAGTTGCGCGGCCCGCGCCAGAGATAATGCCGCTCGGCCAGCAGGTCGTGCATCTGATACGGCTTGTCCGCGGCCAGGCCGAACTCTCCCAGCGGCAGTTCCACCCAGCCCGCCTGCTTGTGGTTCGGGTCGAGGTTCACGATCACCAGGACCATGTTCTCGCCGGCCTGCTTCGTGTAGCAGATGATCTGCTCGTTGTCGCAGCGCAGGAAGCGCAGGCTCGAGTCGTTCTGCAGGGCCGGGTTCTCGCGCCGGATGCGGTTGACCCGCGCGATGTGGGCGCGCAGACTGTCCTTGCGCTCCAGAGGCCAGTGCTTGAGCTCGTATTTCTCCGAGTCCTTGTACTCCTCATGGCCGGGCTCGCGCGGGGTGCTTTCGCAGAGCTCGAAAGCCGGCCCGTAGATCCCGTAGCTCGCGCCCAAGGTCGCGGCCAGCACGTGCCGGACCAAAAAGGCCGGCTTGCCCCCGAACTGCAGGTACTCGGTCAGGATGTCCGGCGTGTTGGGCCAGAGGTTGGGCCGCAGGAATTCCTTGACCCCGGTATGGGTCAGCTCATGGAAATAGCTCTCCAACTCCCACTTCGAGTTGCGCCAGGGGAAGTAGTTGTAGGACTGCGAAAAGCCCGCCTTGGCCAGCCGCGCCATCACCTTGGGCCGGGTGAAGGCCTCGGCCAGGAAGATCAGTCCCGGGTCCTTGCGGCGCAGATCGTCGATGAGCCACTCCCACAGGCCGAAGGGCTTGGTGTGCGGGTTGTCCACCCGGAAGATGCGCACCCCCTGCGCCATCCAGAACTCGAAGATGCTCTTGGTCTCTTCCCAGAGCGGCTTGAAGTCCTTGCAGGTGAAGTCCAGCGGATAGATGTCCTCGTACTTCTTGGGCGGGTTCTCGGCGAAGCGCAGGCTGCCGTCCGGCCTGGCCTTGAACCACTCCGGGTGCGACTGGAGGTAAGGATGGTCCGGCGAGCACTGCAGAGCGATGTCCAAGGCGATCTCCAGGCCGTGGTCCTGGGCGGCTGATACCAGCTTGCGGAAGTCCTCCAGAGTTCCGAGCTCCGGGTGCACGGCCTTGTGGCCGCCGGTCTCATCGCCGATGGCCCAGGGGCTGCCCGGGTCGTTGGGGCCGGCCTTGAGCGCGTTGTCCTGGCCCTTGCGGTGCGTCTTGCCGATGGGGTGGATGGGCGGCAGGTAGAGCACGTCGAAGCCCAGCTCCGCGACATAGGGCAGGCGCGCGATGAGGTCCTTGAAGGTGCCGTGGACGCCGGGCTTGGGCGAAGCCGAGCGCGGGAAGAGCTCGTACCAGGCGCTGAAGCGCGCCTTGACGCGGTCGACGGAGACCGCGAGCTCCCGGCCGTGGCGCACGAACGTCTGCGGGTCGCCCCAGGCGCTGGCCAGGCCGGTGAGCTCTGGCGCGGCCAGCCGCGCCGCCTTCTCGCGCGGGTCGCCGCGCGTCTCCAGGTCCTTGGCCAGGTCCTTGAGCAGGCGCGCCTGCGCCTTTTGGCCCGCGGCCTCGGCCCGGCCCGCGGCCTCGGCCGCGAGCCCCGCTCCGACCGGCAGCTCCGGCCGCACGTCCTGGCCGGCTTCCAGCCGCTTCTTGAGGTCTCTCAGCCAAGTGAGGAAAGGCTCGATGCGGGCCTGGACCGTGTAGCGGTACTGGCCCAGCTCCGCGACCGTGAATTCGGCGCGCCAGCGGTCGTTGCCCAGGGGGCGCATGGGCACCTGCGTCCACTCCGCGTCGTCTTCGTTGCGGTAGAGCATGAAGCAGACCAGCTCGTCATGGCCGTCCGCGAAGACGTCGGCTTCCACGCAGACCGGCTCGCCCACGACCCGTTTGATGGGGAAGCGCCCGTCGTCGAGCTCGGGTCGGACCTTTTCGATGACCACGCGCTTGTCGGGCGCGGCCGAAGGCTTCTCCTTGGGCGCGGCCGGCGCGGCGGCTCGTTTGGGGCTGTCCTTGGCTGGCCCGGGCAGCCAGACCGCTGCCGCATCTGCGCCGTTCGTCGCTTTCTTATCCAAGGTCCCTCCTAGAATCCTAGCGCGCGCTCCTTCCATAGACCACCACGCAAAGGGGCGCCAAGCTCAGTTCCACCGAGCCGCCGGCCAGCCGCTCCACGGCCGGACTGCCGGGCCCCCCCCACTGGGGCTGGGCCGAGTCCAAGAGCTTGGCCCAGCCGCCTCCGGGAAGCTCCAGGCGCAGGCGGCCGGCGCTCTTGTTGAAATGCAGGACGAAGAACGCTTCCTCGGCGCCGGCTCGGCGCCGCACCGCCAAAGCCCGGGCCTCCTCATGGACCTCCACGTCGAGGTTCTGCCGGTCGCGCGGGGCCAAGGCCGGATGCTCCCGCCGCAGAGCGTAGAGGCGGCGATAGAAATCCTGGAGGAGCGCGTGGCGGCCTTTGCGGCGCAGGCCGCAGTCGAGCTTGCAGCGCGAGAAAGTGCCGGCCGCGTTCGGGTCCGGGGAGGTCCTGTCTGGCCAGGCGAAGGAGTCGAACATCCGGCCGCGTCCCTGCCGCACCGAGGCCGCCAGGCTGCGGTCGTGGTGGCTGGTGAAATAGAGGAAGGGCGCCGTCTCTCCGTATTCCTCGCCCATGAACAACAAGGGGAGGTAGGGCGAGAGGGCCACCGCCCCGGCCGCCAGCTTCAAGGCCTCGAAGTCCACCAGCGCGGAGAGCCGCTCGCCTTGGGGCCGGTTGCCGGCCTCGTCGTGGTCTTGGGCGTATACCACGAACCGGGAGGCGGGCAGGCCCTGCGCGCTGCGGCCGTGGCTGCGCCGCCTCCAGGATGAGTATTGGCCGACGTAGACGTAGGCCTCGCGATAGGCCCGGGCCAGGTCCTGGAGGCCCGAGAAGTCCGCGTAGTAGCCGGCGAGCTCGCCGGTCAGGGCGGTGTGCAGGGCATGGTGGAAATCCTTGTCCCACTGCGCGTCGCAGCCCCAGCCGCCCTGAGCGCCGGGCCGGACGACGCGTGGGTCGTTGAGGATGCTCTCGGCGATGATGTGCACCCGGCGGCCTTGGGCCGCGCCGAGCTCGTGGGCGGCCTGGCTGAGTTCCTCCACGAACGGCCGGGCCGAGAAGTCGCGCAGGGCGTGCACCGCGTCTAGGCGCAGGCCGTCGATGTGGAATTCGTCCAGCCAGCGCAGGGCGCTCTCGATGAAGAAGCGGCGCACCTCGTCGGAGTCGGCTCCGTCGAGGTTGACGGCCTCCCCCCACGGGGTCTTGCCGGTGAGATAGGGACCGAAGTCGCGCAGGGTGTTGCCCTCGGGACCAAGGTGGTTGTAGACCACGTCGAGCATGACCGCCAAGCCGCGCCGGTGCGCGGCGTCTACGAGGCGCTTGAGCCCGCGCGCTCCGCCATAGGAGTCCTGGACGGCGAAGGGGTAGACCCCATCGTAGCCCCAGTTGCGCTGTCCGGGGAACTGGGCCACGGGCATGAGGCAGAGGGTGGTCACGCCCAGCCCGGCGAGGGGCTCGAGCTGGGGGATGACGCCGGCGAAGGTCCCGGCGCGGGAGAAGGCCCCCACGTGGAGCTCGTAGATGACGGCGTGTTCCAAAGGCAGGCCTTTCCAACTCCGGTCGTGCCAGGCGAAGGCCGGGTCCATGACAGCCGATGGGCCGTGCACGCCGCTGGGCTGGCAGCGCGAGGCGGGGTCAGGCCTCTCCTTCTTGCCGTCGAGCCGATAGAGGTATTCCGTCCCGGGCTTGATGCCGGGCAGAGCGGCCCAATGATAGCCCGAGCCGTCGGTCTCCATGGGGACCAAGGCCATCCTGGGCGAGAGCAGGCGCAAAGCGACCTTGCGCGCCGACGGCGCCCAGACCAGGAACTCGCAGCACTCCGGCCCGAGGCAGCGGGCTCCGAGGCCGGCGGGCTTGGAGCGGGCCAGGACGGCTCCTCTCACACCAGGCTCCGGTAGAGCTGGAGGGTCTTGCGAGCGACCCCGGCCCAGCTGAACTGGGTCTCCACGCGGCGCCGGCCTTCGGCCGCGAAGCGCTTCTGCAGGGCCGGGCTGCGCAGGACCCGGTTGACGGCCGAGGCCAAGTCGCGCGAGAACTTGCGGGCGTCCTTGGGCTCGTAGGTCCCGTCCTGGCGCGGCGTGAAGGGCACCAGCAGGCCGGTCTTCCCCGGGACCACGACTTCCAATATGCCGCCGGTGGCCGAGGCCACGACCGGCGCGCCGCAGGCCATGGCTTCGACGTTGATGATGCCGAAGGGCTCATAGATCGAGGGGCAGCAGAAGACGGCGGCGTGGCTGTAGAGCTCGATGACGTCCGGCTTGGGGAGCATCTTCTGTATCCAGATGACGTCCTTGCGGACGCGGCGGATGCGCGCCACCGCGGCTTCCATCTCCGCGGCGATCGACTGGGTGTCCGGGGCTCCGGCGCACAGCACGATCTGGGCCGCAGGGTCGATATGGGGCAAAGCGTTGACCAAGTGGATGATGCCTTTCTGCCGGGTGATGCGGCCCACGAAGAGCGCGTAGGGCCGGCTCGGGTCGATGCCCCACTGCCTGCGGGCCCGCGTCGACAGGCTCGGACGGTATTCTTTGAGGTCGATGCCGTTGTGGATGACGTGCACCTTGGAGGCGGGGAGGTCGTAGCAGGAGAGGATGTCTTTCTTCATCCCGGCGGAGACGGCGATGAGCGCGTCCGCGGCCTCGACGGCATTGCGCTCGATCCAGCTGCTGAGGTCGTAGGCGTTGCCGAGCTGCTCGCGCTTCCAGGGGCGCAGGGGCTCCAAAGAGTGGGTGGTCATGACGAAAGGGATCTTGTGGAGAATCTTGGCGAAGAAGCCGCCGAGGTTGGTGTACCAGGTGTGGCAGTGGACGATGTCGGCGGTGTTGTTCTTGCAGAACTGGAGGTTGACGCTCAGCGCTTCCAAAGCCTTGCCGTAGCCCTTGTACGCGTCCTGGGACAGCTCCTTCCAGGCCTGATAGCCGGTGACCTGCAGGCGGGGCTTCTTGGAGCTCTGGTCGCCGAAGCAGCGGACCTCCACATCCATGAGCTTGGCGAGCTCGCGGGTGAGGTATTCGACGGCCACGCCGGCGCCGCCGTAGGTGTAGGGAGGGTATTCGTTGGTGTAGAAGACGACTTTCATGGCCCTATTGTAGTAAAAAGGGGTCAGACCCTCACAAACTTCACATCCGTTAGTGAAAGACTGATATCGCTAGAAGGCGAGCAGCCCGACGCCGGCGCAGATCAAGACCGTCCCGGTCAGCTTCACCCAGGAGAAGGTCTCCCCGAGGAAAGCCAGGGCCAGCAGGAAAGTGACCAGCGGGAAGGTGGAGCTCAAGGGCACCATGCGCAGCGCCTCGCCCGACGACAAGGCCTTGATGTAGCAGAAGACCCCGGTCAAGGTCAGCACCAGGCTCACCGTGATGAGAAGGAGCGGCAGCTTGCCCGCCGCGGACACGGCCGCGCGCGCCGGCAGCCAGCCCCAGAAGAAGAGCGCCAACGACAAGACCGCGTTGACGCCCATGCGCACCACGAAGGTCTCGTTGGCGCCCAGGTAGCGCAGGGTCAGCTTGTCGATGACGCCTGCGACGCCCCAGAGCAGCACGGTCAGGAAGATGAATGCCCCGGGTGTTTTGATCATCGCAGTTTCTGGCCGGACGCGGCCGGGATGTCCAATGTCAAGACCTGACCCCCTAGACCAGGTTTCTGATGCAGGCTTCCATGATATGCGGCGCGCTCAGGCCGTGCCGCTCGTAGAGCTCGGCCGACAAGCCCGACTCGCCGGTCTCGCGCACGCCCAGGCAGACCACCGGCTTGCCCGCGCCGAAGGACGCCGCGGCTTCGCAGACCGCGCTGCCCAAACCGCCCACGATATTGTGGTCCTCCACCGTCACCAGCCGCTCGCTGTCCTTGGCGAAATCCTCCACCGAATCCACGTCGAAAGGGGCGAGCGTCCCGGCGTTGGCCACCCGCACGGCGAACCCCTTGGGCTGGAGCTGTTTGGCCGCGGCGACGGCTCCCCCCACCGTCCCGCCGGAGGCCAGTATCGTGGCCTGGAAATGCTTCGCCTTCGGCTCCGGTTCCCAGACCACGTCGAGCTTTCCGACTTCGAACTTATAGTCCGGCTTGTGGACGTCATCGAGCTTCTGGCGCGTCAGGCGCAGATAGACCGGCCCTTGGTGCTGGAGCATCCACTCCACGGCTTGGCGGGCCTCCAAGGCGTCGCCCGGCTGCAGGACGGTCATGCCGGGCAGGGAGCGCATCGCGGCCACGTCCTCCAGCCCCATCTGCGAGGCCCCGTCGTCGCCGATGCCCAGGCCCGCGTGCGTGCCCACCAGCTTGACGTTGGCCCGGTTCAAGGTCACGGCGACCCGGATGGTCTCGAGGCGCCCGATCAGGAAGCAGGCGAAGCTCGTGCAGACCGGGACCTTGCCGAACAGGGCCATGCCCGCGGCCGCGCCGATCATGTTCTGCTCGGCGATGCCGAATTCGAAGTGCCGGTTCGGGTGCTTCTTCGCGAAACCCACGGTCATCGTGGACTTGGAAAGGTCCGAGTCCAGCACCACGAGCTGAGGGAACTTGTCCGCCAACTCGACCAACGCCTCGCCGAACGCTTCCCGGGTCGCCTTAGGCACTGAGTATCTCCTTGAGAGCCTTCTCGGTCTCTTCCTTGTTGGGCGCCTTGCCGTGCCAGGCGATGTTGTCTTCCATGAAGGAGACCCCCTTGCCCTTGACCGTCTTGGCCACGATGGCCTGCGGCCTGCCCTTGACCGCCTTCGCTGCGCCCAGCGCCGCGTCGATGCCGGCCAGGTCGTGGCCGTCTATCGTCCGCGTTTCCCATCCGAAGCTCTTGAGCTTCTCGGCCAGGGGTTCGATCGGCATGACCTCGTCGACATGTCCGTCGATCTGCCCGTTGTTGTGATCCACGATCAGAGTCATGTTGTCCAGCTTGAATTTCGGGGCGGCCATCAGGGCTTCCCAGACCTGGCCTTCCTGCATCTCTCCGTCTCCGGTCACCACGTAGACTCGCTGGTCCGTGCCGTCTAGTTTCGCCGCCAGGGCCATGCCTAGGCCGATGGAAAGGCCCTGGCCAAGAGAGCCGGTCGCGGCCTCGATGCCCGGCAGGCGGTGCCGTTCCGGGTGGCCCTGCAGGCGCGAGCCCAGCTTGCGCAGGGTCATGAGCTCTTCCTTCGGGAAGAAGCCCCGGTGCGCCATGACCGCGTAGAGGGCCGGGCAGGCGTGGCCCTTGGAGAGGACCAGACGGTCGCGGCTCGGCCAGTCCGGCCGCTTGGGGTCGTGACGCAGGTGCTTGTCGTAAAGCACGGCCAGGATGTCGATGACGGAGAGGGATCCGCCCGGATGGCCGGAGCCCGCAGCTGCGATCATGCGGATGATGTCCGCACGCAACTCTTTGGTCAAGGGAGCAAGTTCGGTAGGCACACGGCATTTTATCTAAATGTGCTAGAATCGAGCAACCATAAGGAGCTCTCCTACAACATGGAAATCAAAACCTACATCGGTGCCGTGCGCAAAGCCGCCGACTACGTCAAGAGCAGGGTTCCTGGTTTCTCCCCCCATGTCGGCATCATCCTGGGCTCAGGTCTGGCCAAAGCCGTGCCTATCCTGGAAAAGTCCATCATCATCCCCTACACCGACATCCCCGGTTTCCCCCGCACCACGGTGGCCGGGCACATGGGCAAGCTCATCCTCGGCCAGCTCCACGGCAAGAGCGTGGCCGTCATGCAGGGCCGCTTCCACTACTACGAAGGGCATTCCATGGAGAACATCGCCTTGCCCCTGCGCATGCTCGAGTACCTCGGCCTCAAGACCGTGTTCCTGACCGCGGCCGTGGGCTCGGTGCGCGAGGAGATCAAGCCCGGCCATTTCGTGGCCATCACCGACCACATCAATTTTATGGGCCGCAACCCCCTGCGCGCTTTTCACGAGGAGGAGTTCGGCGAGATGTTCCCGGACCTCGTCAACGCTTACGACCTGGACCTGCGCAAGCAGATCATCGCCATCTGCCACAAGCACAAGCTCTCCGTGCACGAGGGCGTCTACACCGCCGTGTGCGGCCCTTCTTACGAGACGCCCGCCGAGATCCGCGCCTTCCGCGCCTGGGGCGGAGACGTGGTCGGCATGTCCGTGGTCCCGGAGGTCATCCCGGCCCGGCAGATGGGCATCAAGGTCGCGGCGCTCACGTGGATCTCCAACATGTGCAGCGGCATGAGGGGCGCCTCCCTGAACCACAGCGAGGTCCTGGAGCTCGGCGCCAAGGTCTCCGAGGGCCTGCGCATCGTCCTCAACGACTTCATCAAAATCTCCTAGGCTTCGGGAGCCCCCCATGCGGATGCTCGACATCATCGCCAAGAAGCGCCTCGGCGGCAAGCACACGGACGAGGAGATCGCCTTCGTCGTCAAGGCCGCCTCGGACCCCAAGGTCGGCGTGCCCGACTATCAGCTCACCTCCTGGCTCATGGCCGTATGCTGCCGAGGCATGGATGAGACCGAGACCGCGGCCCTGACCCGGGCCATGGCGCTCTCCGGACGGCGGCTGGACCTCAAGCGCCTGCGCGCCCCCAAGGTGGACAAGCATTCCACCGGCGGCGTGGGCGACGGGATCTCCTTGGCCTTGGCCCCGCTCATGGCCGCCGCGGGCCTGGTCGTGCCCATGATGTCCGGCCGCGGCCTCGGCCACACCGGCGGGACCTTGGACAAGCTCGAGTCCATGAAAGGCTTCCGCGTGCGCATGGGTATCGACGAGATCACGTCCCAGTTGGCCCGTATCCGCGTGTGCATGTTCGGGCAGACCCAGGACCTGGCCCCGGCCGACCGCACGCTCTACTCCCTGCGCGACGCCTCCTCCACGGTCGAGTCCGTGCCCCTGGTCGTGGCCAGCATCCTCTCCAAGAAGTTCGCCGAGGACCTCGACGCCTTGGTCCTCGACGTGAAGATCGGCTCCGGCGCCATATTCAAGAACCCCAAGGACGCCCAGGCCCTCTCCCGCGCCTTGGTCAAGACCGCGCGCAAGCTCGGCCTCAAGGCCGTGGCGGTCCTGACCGCCATGGACCAGCCTTTGGGCCGCTACGTGGGCAACTCCCTGGAGGTCATCCAAGCCGTGGAGATTCTGCGCGGCGATTTCACCTCCGCGGACTACGCGGAATGCCTGCTGGCCTTGGGCGGCTGGATGATGCATCTGGGCGGCAAGGCCAAGGACCCCAAGGAAGGGGCGGCCCAGCTCGAGGCCGTCATCCGTTCCGGGGCGGCCCTGGTGTCGTTCCAGAAGATGATCGAGGCGCACGGCGCCGACCCGCGCGTGGCCAGCGACCTGGACCTCCTGCCCAAGGCCGCCATGAAGCGCGAGATCCTGGCCCCCCAGGCCGGCTACATCACCTGGCTCGACGCGCGCAAGGTGGGCGAGGCCGCGGTGATCCTGGGCGCGGGACGCGCGAACAAGGATTCCGCGCTCGACTACGGGGCCGGCTTCATCCTGGACCGGAAGGTCGGCTCCAAGGTCAAGAAGGGCGAATGCGTGGCCCGCGTCCACGGCAGCGACGGGGCCAGGATCGACGAGGCCACGGCGTACTTCTTGACCGCGCTCAAGATCGAGGGCAAGAAACCCAAGCCCATGCCGGTCATCCGGCAGGTGGTGAAATGATGGCTGGTAAAGTCTTCGTCTGCGACCATCCGCTCATCCAGGAGAAGCTGGCGACTTTGCGCGACCGTCGCACCGGCCACGAGGAGTTCCGCCGCACCATGTCGCAGGTCTCGACCTTGCTGGGCGCCGAAGCCCTGCGCGGCGTAAGGACCAGGAAGACCGTGGTGCGCACGCCCCTGGGCAAGTCGCCCGCCTTGGTGACGACTCAGCCGGTCGCCTTCGTGGCCGTGCTGCGCGCCGGTCTGGGAATGCTCCCCGGGCTCCAGCACCTCCTGCCCCAGGCTCATATCGGGCACATCGGGCTCTACCGCAACGAGGAGACCTTGAACCCGGTGCGCTACTACGTGCGCCTGCCCAAGAACATCCGGGACTGCTTCGTGGTGCTCTGCGACCCGATGCTGGCCACCGGAGGGTCGGCGGTGGAGTCTTTGCACATCCTCAAGACCGACAAGGCCAAGCAGATCGTGCTGGTCAGCCTCATCGCGGCCAAGGCGGGGGTGGCGCGGGTCCAGCGCGAGCACCCGGACGTGCCCATCTATCTGGCGGGAGTGGACGCCAACCTCAACCGCTCCGGGTTCATCATGCCCGGCCTCGGCGACGCGGGCGACCGCCTCTTCGCGACCTGAACGCGGCTACGGCTCAGGCCCCGGCGGGCAGGACCTCGAAGCCGGCCTCGCGGAAATGCCGGTCTGTCGAGATGGCGGCCGCGATGCGCAGCCTGCGCATGAGGATGAAACTCGTGCAGTCCGTGAACGAATAGGCCTTGTCCTTGTGGCGCACGAACCACGACCAAGCCTCGTCCTCGTCTTCGGCCGTCACCGGCGCGAGCTCGACGAAGGCGGGGTCCCGCAGGCTTTCCCCTAGACGGCAGGCTGCCGCGTGACCGCCGCGCATCCTGACCAAGGTGACCGCCTCGTCGAGAACAAAGTTGCTCGTCACCAAGCGTCCCTGCCACTGCTCGAAGGACCGGCTCAGGTGCTGGTGGTCCGGGTCGTCCTTGCGCGCCAGGGAGAACCAAGCGGACGTGTCGACATAGACCCGCTTCATGGCGCGGGCTGGTCCTTCGCGCCGCCGTAGAGGTAGCTGTCGTGGTCCCGGCCCGCGACGCCGCCGGGGTCGGAGAACATCCCGCAGATGTCGGCGAGGCGGGCGCCCGGCCTGCCTTTCTGGCCCGCGCCGAGGAGCCGGTCCACGGCCAGGCGGACGGCCTCGGAGAGACTGCGGTCCGTGCGCTTTGCCCAAGCCCTGAGCGCGGCGTACTGGCGCTGCTCCAGCAGGATCTGAGTCCGATGCATCATAAAATTATTATACATCATTACATCATCCTCCCGGGAAAGGGATGATGCTCCGATTCCCTACTACATATACGATCCAGGAGGCGTTTTGTTCCCAGGCCAGGACGGCCTGCTAGGGCCGCAGCTTGACGAAGTGCGCCGCGCAGCGATGGTACTTGTCCAGCCGCTCGACGGGCAGGTCGAACCGTTTGGCCAGGCGGTCGTCGAACTTGCTCATCTCCCCCATGTGCTCGAGCTTGAATACGATGTCCTCGGATTCGGATTTGATCTCGTTCTCGTACTCCCAGAAGGTCGAGAGAGGATGCAGGCCGGTGGGCCGGATGTGGAAGGCGCAGAGCTTGTCGAGGGAAGGCTCCAGGAAGCCGTCATCGAGCTTGACCCGGAACTTGTCCTTGCGGTAGAGGCAGATGATGGCGCCCCGGTCGATGCGGGCGATGGTCTTGTCGCCCAGGTGCCGGCGCATGGCTCCGGACATGGCGGGGTCCGAGTGGCGGCGCAGGATGTCGGTCACGGAGATGTCCGCGAAGTGCACGATGTCGTGGTGGCTCTCCTCGCGCACGGCGCTGGAGAGGCGGTCCGAACTGAACTCCGAGCGGAACAGAGCTCCCTTCTCGTGGAAACCGGGCCCCTTGTACTGGAGGTAGACGTAGGTGCCGTCGCCCTTGTAGCGCAGGCGCAGGCTGGCTCCGGCGCGCAAGAGAGACAGATCCGGCGTGTCGAGGTACTGGTCGAAGAAGGAATTCTCGCGCACGTGGCGCACGCCCTTGAGCGCGAAGAGGTGCTCGCGCAGGTCTTCGGCTTGCTCTGCGCGCACGCGGCGCTTGGATTCGATCTCGACGTGCCGGGGGTCTTCGATGCCCAACCGGCCGCACACTGCGCGCGCGGTCTCGTTCATCCCCGATATCATGCCTTTTCGGGGGCGGGCTCGCCAAGCAACTTGAACTCTTTTTGACCGCTTGCGGCTAAACTCCCATGAGAGCCGTCCCGGGTATGAGGGTATGCTGAATGTCCTGATTGCCGGCGCAGTCCTGAGCTTGCGCGCCTTCGCCTCTGGGCCTGAGGAGGCCCCGGCCTGGATAGGCCAGGGGCTCGAGGCTGAGAAAGGCTCGCCCGAGGCCCGGGTGCAGGCGGTGCCCGAGCGGCCGCGACGCAGCGACCGCTTCGACCATCTCATCATGAGACATGCCCGGCGCAACGCCTTGGACCCGGGCCTGGTCAAAGCCATCATCGCCACGGAGTCCCAGTTCACCGCGCACTGCGTCTCACCCAGCGGCGCCTTGGGGCTCATGCAGGTGATGCCGGCCACCGGCTCGGAGTTGGGCATCCCGGAGGGCGCCCTGCTCGATCCGGAGGCCAACATCCGGGCCGGCACGGACTATCTCAACCTGCTCTTCCGCGCGGCCTGGCGGCTCTATGGGATGCGGGGCCGCGGGTTCCATGAGTCCCCGCCCTGGCTGCGCCAGAGGGTCATCGCCGCCTATCACGGCGGGCCTCGCCTGCTGGCGTGTGCGGACTGGCCGCCCAAAACGCGGGACTATGTCGGAAAGGTGCTGCAGCGTCTGGAATCGCCGGTGAGCGAGCTCCGTCCGGGCTCGGACGATGCGGGCGTCTACCTGGCGAGCAAAGCCGCGAGCCAGTAGCACAGGGCGGCGATCAGGGCCGAGGCCGGTATGGTGAAGAACCACGCGGCCACGATGTCTCCCCCCACGCCCCAGCGCACCGCGCTGAGCCTCTTGAGCGAGCCCACTCCCATGATGGCGCCGGTGATGACGTGGGTCGTGCTCACGGGCGCGCCCAGGGCCGAGGCCAGGTAGAGAGTGGAGGCTCCCGCGGTCTGCGCGCAGAAGCCGTCCACCGGCCGCAGCTTGGCCACCTTCTGGCCCATGGTCTTGACGATGCGCCAGCCGCCGAAGAGAGTCCCGAAGCCCATGGCCGCCTGGCAGGCCAGGACCACCCAGGTCGGTATGTAGAACGTCGGGCCCAGCAGGCCGGCGGAGAAAAGCAGGACGGCGATGACGCCCATGGTCTTCTGCGCGTCGTTGCCGCCGTGGCCGAGGCTGTAGAGGGCCGCGGAGACGAGCTGACCTTTGCGGAACAGGGTGTCGACTCCCATCGGGGTCGCCCGCCGGCACGCCCAGGCCATGGCCACGCCCAAGAGCAGGCCGAGGATGAGGCCCAGGACCGGCGCCAAGACCATGAAGACCAAGGTACGGATGATCCCGTCCCAGACCAAAGCCGAGGTCCCCACCTTGACCAGCGCTGCGCCTATGAAGCCGCCGATGAGGGCGTGGGAGGAACTGGTGGGAAGGCCCCAGTACCAGGTGAGCAGGTCCCAGCCCGAGGCGCCGATCAGAGTCGCGGCGATGATGGCGGGGTCCACGATGGCCGGATTGATGATCCCTTTGCCGATGGTGTTGGCGATATGCAGCGGGAAGATGAGGAAGGCGACGAAGTTGAAGAAGGCCGCCCAGATCACCGCGGCTCGGGGCGAGAGCACCCGCGTCGAGACCACCGTGGAGATGGCGCTGGCCGAGTCGTGGAATCCGTTGATGAAGTCGAAGGCCAGGGCCAGAGCGATGATCAGGATGATGCTCAGCGACATGGCCCTATTCTATCCCTTTTCGGCCGGCGTTTGGTCAGAAGATGAAGAACGCGGAGAGCTGGACCCGGTTGTTGACGGCGAATCGGTTGGCCGCGTCGACGTAGGTGACCCGGGTCTGGTTGAGCTCGCCGGCGAAGCGCAGCCAGGAGAGCGCGTCGTAGAAGAGGCTCGCGTAGCCGAACTGGAGCTTCGGCGCCAGGAGAGCCGGGGTCACGCCGGGCGCCTGTGTCGCGTAGAAGCCGAAGTCGCCGAGGTTGCGCGTCTCCACTTGGGCGTAGCCGGTCGAGGCGGCCCACTTGCCGCCGGGCAAGGAGTACTGCAGGTGCGTGCGGAAGGCCCGGTAGCGGATGAGGCTCAAGGCCCCGCCATTGTCGATGCCCGCGATGCCGGCATCGATGGCCGTGCCCGCGCCCGGCAGGCCGTTGGCGGCCGCGGCCTGGACGGCGGGCACCCCGGAGGTCAGGCCCGCATACTCGACTCCGCCCACGCCGCTGCCGCTCATGAGCTCGCCGGCCCAGACCAGGTTGTTGGACCGGTCCTTGCCGTCGGAGGACGGGATGATGGGAACGAACATGTCGAAGGCTACGGCCCCGCCCGTGGCGTTGCCCAGGGCGCTGCGCACCGGGATGAGCGCCGCGCTGACGGCGGCCGAGAGGCCCACCATGCTGGTCCCGGCCCCTGAGGTCGAGGCGCCCTTCAGCTTGGTCGAGGCGACGCGCAGACCCGCGTGGAATTCCGGAGATCCCGAGTTCATCTGGGCCGGCCTGGCCATGTCTGCGGCGCTCTCCAGAGTGCAGGCGCCGGGCAGGTCCAAGGTGTGCGTCAGCCGCGCCTGTACGAAGCGGGCGAAGAGCTGTCCCGGCGTGCCGAAGACGACGGTCTCGCCCGGGTAATAATAGGGCTGCCAGCCCAAGAGTGACCAGGTCTGCCCCAGCTTGGCGTTGAACTGGTGATAGGTGAGGCTCATGTAGGCATGGCGCACGCGCAGGGCCGGATTGTTGAAGAAGTTCGACTCCGACTGGGTGCCGGGCGTGGCGCCGGGTACGGTGTTGGGCGCGTCGTTGCCCAGCAGGTCGAGCTCTATGAGGCCCTGGCTCTGCAGACCCGCTTGGGTCTTGGGGAGATTGAACTCGAAGCCGAGCCGGGTGTTGCGGATGCTCATCTGGGCGCGGTTGTGCTGGCCGGCGTAGTTCGCTTTGGCGCCGTTGAAGGTCGTCCGCGTCGGGACCAGGAAGTTTCCCTGGACCTCGTTGAAGCCTTGGGTGGTGTCGGTGATGTAATCGGCCTCCGCGAATCCGTAGATGCGCAGATTGAGGTCCTTGATGCCGCTGACCGTGATCGTGACCGGCTCGTACCCCGAAGCCGAGGCCGCCAGAGCGAGGGCGGCTAACACAAAGGCGGGTCTGGCGTGTCTGGTCATCTGTATCCTCCAGGGGATCTCGGCGAAGATGATATCAAAGCGTCATGAGCCAATAGGAGAGGCTGGCGATGAGGGCCGAAGCCGGTATGGTCAGCAGCCACGCCGCCATGATTTCCCCCCCGACTCCCCAGCGCACCGCGCTCAAGCGCTTGAGCGAACCCACCCCCATGATGGCGCCGGTGATGGTGTGGGTCGTGGAGACCGGCACCCCGAGGGCCGAGGCGAGGTATAGGGTCATGGCTCCGCCGGACTCGGCGCAGAACCCGTCCACGGGCCGCAGCTTGGCCACTTTCTGTCCCATGGTCTTGACTATGCGCCAGCCTCCGAAGAGCGTCCCCAGCCCCATGGCCCCATGGCAGGAGAGCACCACCCAGGTCGGGACGTGGAAGGTCGGCCCGAGGACTCCCGCCGAGAAGAGGAGCGCCGCGATGATGCCCATGGTCTTCTGGGCGTCATTGCCGCCATGGCCTAGGCTGTAGAGTGCGGCCGAGAACAGCTGGCCCTTGCGGAACAGGTAGTCCACGCGGTAGGGAGTCGCCCTGCGGAACATCCAAGCCACAGCCACGCCCAATGCCAGGCCCATGGTCAGGCCCAGGAACGGGGCCAGAATCATGAAGACCACGGTGCGGATGATGCCGCTCCAGACGAGCGCGCCGACCCCGACCTTGACCAATGCCGAGCCGATGAACCCTCCGATGAGCGCGTGGGATGAGCTGGTGGGCAGGCCCCAGTACCAGGTGAGCAGGTCCCAGACGCAGGCGCCCGTCAAAGTCGCGGCGATGATGCGGCTGTCCACGATGGCCGGATTGATGATGCCCTTGCCGATGGTGTTGGCGATGTTCAAGGGGAAGAGCAGGAAGGCTATGAAGTTGAAGAAGGCCGCCCAGAGCACGGCGCTGCGCGGAGAGAGCACCCGCGTGGAGACCACGGTGGCGATGGAGTTGGCCGAGTCGTGGAAGCCGTTGACGAAGTCGAAGAACAAGGCCAGCGCGATGAGCAGGATGATCGACGGGGTCATGGGTCCGCCCTCCCTTCGCCATGATGATATCAGGAGAGACCGCGCGGTCCCATGGACGCCGGGTAAATCCTGGCTGACCGTGGGATGACGGCTTTCGCGTAAAATCCGGGCCCGCAGTTGCTATGATACTGCCATGCCAGCGGAGTCGAGCTCCGAAAGCATGTCCGCCGCCCCTTTGGAGCGGCGCGACCTTTGGATCGCGGCCGGGACCTTCGCCTCCCTCTTCCTCCTATATTGGTCCGGCCGCTGCCCCAGCTTCGGCGGCGCGGACAGCCCCCAGCACGTGCTCAGCGCCGTGACCTGGGGCGTGTCCTGGCCTCCCGGCTATCCTCTCTATGTGATGCTCGGCCACCTGGCCTCTTTGCTTCCCGGCTCCCCGGCCGGCAACGTCAGCGCCCTCTCCGGCGTCCTGCATGCTTTGGCCGCAGCCGTCTTCTTCCTGACTTTGCGGCGGCTTTCCATCGCTCCGCTGGCGGCTTTGTGCGCCACGGCCCTGCTGGCCCTCTCCCCCCTCTACTGGTATTACTCCGAGCTGGGGGAGGTCCGGGCCCTCAACGACCTGCTCGCCGTGGGCGCGGCCTACGGCGCCGTGGCCTGGGCCCAGTCCCGCCGCCCGGGCGCGCTCCTGGCTTTGGCCGCGACTCTGGGCCTGGGCATCAGCCACCATCCCACCTTCGTCTTCGTGCTCCCGGCCATCGCCTATTGGCTTTGGAGCCACGACGCCTTGCCGCGGGGCCGGTCCTGGGCTCTGCCCGCGGGCCTGCTCATCTTCTGCTGCGCCCTGCCTTACCTCGTCCTGGGGGTGAGGCTGAGCCTGGCGGCGCCGGCGTACAACCTCACCAGCGCCGCGGGCCTGCTGGACATGCCCGGCCTGTTCCTGCGCAAGGACCTCGGCGGCCCGCTGCGCGTGGTCGCGGGTCGGGGCTTCCTGGATCTCAGGAACTTCGATGTCCCGAGATTCTGGCAGCACCTGCACTGGTTCCTGCGTTCGGCCTACGGCGGGCTGGGGCTTCTCGGCCTGCCCCTGCTGGCCGTGGGGCTCGCCGTCTGCTGGCGCGAGCGCCGCCGAGAGCTGGTCTTCTGGGGCCTCTGGCTCGGCGTGGCGGCCCTGAGCTACATCGTCTTGGGCAGCCAGCAGCTCCATCTCCATAACCCGGAATTCGCCTACGCCATCGCCGCGCGCTTCCACCTGCTGCCGCTCATCGCGGCCTTCGGCTTCGTCGCGCTGGGCGCCAACTGGCTCGCCGACCGCTTAGGGCGGTGGCTGGGCTGGGCGCTCCTGGCGGCGGCGCTGGCGATCTCCCTGGTCTGGCATCCCGTCAGCCTGCGCCGCAACGACTTCATCATGGATTACGCGCGGGAGATGGTCCGCTCCAGCGGCCCGTCGGACATGATCATCATGGACTCGGACGCCTCGGTCTTCGCGATGCTCTATCTGGACCTGGTCGAGCGCTCCGCGGGCGACCGGGTCGTCCTGGTCCCGTCGCTCTTCGGCTATTTCCCTTACCGGGGCTGGCTGGCCCGGCACCACCCCGGGCTGAAGATCCCGCCCGAGGAGCTCCTGGGGGACTGGACGCAGTGGACCCGGCTCAACGCCGGCCGCGGCCTCTACGCCGAAGCCGAGTCGTGGAACGACATGCGAAGTTGCTTGCCCAGCAGCGCGCCTTCGGGAGTGCTGATCCGGGGCTGGGAGCAGCCTCCCTCCGCCGAGGCCCTGCACGCGGGGATCCAGCTCCTGCTGGACTGGCGAGGGATATCTCACCGGAGCCTCTACCCCTTCAGCCCGGAGACCGAGCTCGTCAACACCTACCGACTCATGCTGAAATGGGGCCTGGAGTCCCTGCCCGAGCCCAAAGACCCGGCGCTGTCCGAAGGGCTGGCCAAGCGCTTCAACGAGTCCTGAGCCCGCCGGCTAAGCGGGCAAGGAGACGCGGAAGGTCGAGCCCTCCCCCGGCCGGCTCTCCACGGCGACGCTGCCGCCGTGGGCTTCCACGATGTGCTTGACGATGGCCAGGCCCAGGCCGGTGCCGCCCAGCTCCCGGGAGCGGGCCTTGTCCACGCGGTAGAAGCGCTCGAAGATGCGGGGCAGGTCCTCGGCCGGGATGCCGATGCCCGTGTCCTGGACCGCCACGGTCACGCGGCCTTCGGCGCAGGCGGCGCTGACGCGCACCAGGCCCTTCTCCGGGGTGAACTTGATGGCGTTGTCGAGCAGGTTGGTGAGCACCTGCTTGAGCTGGCCGCGGTCTCCGCGCACCGGCGGGACGTCCCGGAAGGGCTCCAGGCGCAGGCCGAGCTCCTTGCGCCCGGCCAGGGGCTTCAAAGTGGCCGTGACCTCGGCGGCCAGGCGCATGAGGTCCACGGACTCCGCCGCCGGCGGCCGCGCCCCGGAGTCCAGGGCCGAGAGGGTGAGCAGGTCGTCGACCAGCCGCGTCATGCGGTCGGCGTTGCGCTCGATCTCCTCGAGGAACTCCATGCGGTGGTCCGGATCCTCCGCGGCTCCGCCGCGCAAGGTCTCGGCGAAGGCCTTGATGGCGGCCAGGGGCGTGCGCAGCTCGTGCGAGACGTTGGCGGTAAAATCCTTGCGCACGGTCTCGGAGCGGCGCAGGGCGGCGAGGTCCTTCTGGACCTTCTCCGCGAGCTGGTCCAGGCTGCGGCCGAGCCGTCCGATTTCGTCGTCGCGCAGCGGGCCGACGCGGGCGCTCCAGTCGCCCGCGGCTAGGCGCTCGGCGGCCTGCGTGATGCGCGAGACGGCGCGGTTCTGCATATGCACCAGGAGCCAAGCGCAGGCCAGCACTGCCAGCGCCGCGATGAGGACGGTCACTAGTCCGTCCGGAGGCGGTAGCCGACGTTCTTGACCGTGACGATGCGATCGGCTTCCGAGCCCAGTTTGCCGCGCAGCCGGGCGATGTGCTGGTCCACGGTGTTGGTGTCGATCTCCATGGACCGGTCATAGCCCCAGACCTTCTCAAGGAGCTCGTCGCGGCTGAGGGCCCGGCCGTCGGCCTTCAGGAGGCACTTGAGGAACTCGAATTCCTTCGGAGAGAGCGTGACCGGCTTGCCCTTGACCTTGGTCACGTAGCGTTCCAGGTCCACTTCCAGCGTGCCGGCGCGCACCACCAACGGCGCGGGCTTCTCCGCAGCCCGGCGCAATATGGCCTTGACGCGGGCCAAGACCTCGCGCACGCTGAAGGGCTTGGTGACGTAGTCGTCGGCGCCGATCTCCAGGCCCAGGACCCGGTCCAGCTCGTCCTTTTTGGCCGTGAGCATCAGGATCGGGGTGCGCGAGGACTGGCGGATGGCCCGGCAGACCTCGAAGCCGTCCTTCTTGGGCAGCATGATGTCGAGGATGACGAGGTCGGGCTGCTCCTCCAGGAAGCAGTTGAGCCCGGCATCCCCGTCGTGGGCGGTGATGACCCGGTAGCCCGCCTTCTCCAGGTTGTACTTCAGGACTTTGACGAGGGCCTTCTCGTCTTCTACGACGAGTATCTTGGCTTCAGGCATGACCTTGCCTATAACTTGCCATACTGGCGCGGTCTTGTCAATCCAGGGCCTAGCGCCGCCATGCTAGAATAGCTCCATGCGATCCCCAACTCTCCTTTTAGTCATCCTGCTCCTATGGGCGCAGGCCGCCTTCGCCGTCCCGGCGCGCGTCATCGTCATCCGCCACGGCGAGAAGCCCGACCAGGGGCCCGAGCTCAACGAGCGCGGCTGGCAGCGCGCGCGGGGCCTCGTCCTGTTCTTCAAGGAGGACCCCGCTGTCAGCAGTCTCGGCGCGCCCGCCGCCCTGTATGCCATGGCTCCCAAGGGCGAGGATGGCTCGGTTCGCGCCATACAGACCCTCACTCCTCTGGCCCAGAGCCTGCGACTGCCCATCCATAAGGACTTCAAGAAGACGGAGGTGGCGGCGCTCGCCTCCGAGATCATGGTCGAACCTTCCTATGCGACCAGGACCGTCATCATCTGCTGGGAGCACGCCTGGATCCCGGAGATCCTTAAGGCTTTCGGCTGGAAGGACGGCCCGGACCAGTGGCCCGGCGGGGACGTCTACGACCGCGCCTGGGTGCTCGATTTCACGGGCGGCAAGCCCGGTGCCTTCAAAGACGTCCCCGAGCATCTCCTTCCCGGCGACAGCGATTAGTAGCCCCTAAAAACGGAACCGCCCAGACAGCCAAGGCTGTCTGGGCGGCTTTTGCTGCCCGCGTTGAGGCCTATGCGGGCTTGGTCCGGCGCTGGCGCGGCCGCCTTTCGGCGTCCGCTGCCTGGCCGCTATTCGGGGGATTGGGATTCCAGTCCGAGCGGCGCAGGCTACGCCAAACCATATACGACATCCACAGGTCGAGCATACTCTTGCACCTCCTGTCCGCGGCATGCCGCGGAAATCGTTGTTTGTGGAGAAGGAGCCTCTCCGGGCTGCCGGAGGGATGTCTCCAGGGAGAGCCGTTTACCGGCTCAGGCGCACTTGTTGGGCCAGACGCAGGTCTGGAAATCGCCCGCCAACTCCGCTGCCTTGCACTTGTTGGGAGTCCCGCAGGGCTGGAAGGTGGCGACGGCTTCCGGCTGGCTGGCGCAGGAGTTGGGCCAGACGCAGGGCTCGACCTGTTCGATCTGCGCGGTCTGCTGCGAGGCGCAGGTGTTGGGCCAGACGCAGGGCTGGACTTGGGCGACGACCTGCGAGGCGCAGGTGTTGGGCCACACGCACGGCTGGACGGAAGCCATGGGGGCGGAAATTGGGTTGACGGGGCTCAGGGCCAGCATCAGTATCAGTTCGGTCATTTGAGTTCTCCTGTCTCTGCGGCACAGACATTGTACCGCGGCCGGGTCCCGGCTCCCTATGAGTCCGGTCAAGGCCGGGCCTTGATTATCATCATTGAGCCCGGTCATTGACCGCGGTCAACTCCTCCGGGGAATCGTCTTCCCCAGGCGCAAAAGGGATGTATAATATCGTTCACCGCGCGCCGGCCCGCGCCGCCAAGGAGAGAACCATGATCGACCTCGTCAAGAACCTCGCCACGGTCAACCGCCGCACCAAGGCTTCCGTCATCCGGGAGCTGCTAAAGCTCACCAACAAGCCGGAGATCATCTCCTTCGCTGGCGGCCTGCCCTCGCCCCAGACCTTCCCCTCCGAGGCCCTGGCCGAGATGGCGCATCGCATCATCAAGGAGAACTCGAAGACCGCCTTGCAGTACGGGCCGACCGAGGGCCTGCCCGAGCTCAAGGCCCAGATCGTCAAGCTTTTGCGCGAGGAGGAAGGCATCAACACCTCGCCGAACAACATCTTGATCACCACGGCCTCCCAGCAGGCGCTCGACATCGTGGGCCGGACCTTCATAGACCCCTCCGACCCCATCCTGGTGGAGCTGCCCAGCTACATCGGCGGCCTGCAGGTCTTCAACTCCTACGGGGCCAAGCTCATGGGCGTCAGGGCCGATGACAACGGCATGCTCATCGACGACCTCGAAGCCAAGCTCGCCAAACTGCGCCAGGAGGAGGAGCACTACAAGTTCGTCTACATCGTGCCCGACTTCCAGAACCCCAGCGGCGTGACCTTGACCCAGGAGCGCCGCCATGAGCTCATCAAGCTCTCCGAGCGCTACAACGTCCTGCTCATCGAGGATTCCCCCTACCGCGAGGTGCGCTTCGAGGGCGAGGCCCCGGACATGCTCTACAAGCTCGACACGACCCACAACGTGATCTCGCTGTTCACCTTCTCCAAGACCTTGGCCCCGGGGCTGCGCCTGGGCTTCATCCTGGCCGACGAGCGCATCATCCATAAGATGGGCATCCTGAAGCAGTCCCTGGACCTGTGCACTTCGTCCTTGAACCAGCTCCTGGCCGCGGAGTTCCTCAAGTCCGGGGTCGCGCGCGAGCATATCGCCTCAGTCAAGGCGCTCTACCGGGCCCGCAAGGACGCCATGCTCCAGGCCTTGGAGCGCTACATGCCCGAGGGCGTCACCTGGACCAAGCCGGAAGGCGGCCTGTTCCTGTGGGTGCGCCTGCCCGAGCACATGAACGCCGACGAGCTCTTCTCCGAGGCCATCAAGGAGAACGTGGCCTACGTCATCGGCTCCGCCTTCCACTGCGACGGCGGCGGCCAGAACACCATGCGCCTGAACTTCTCCTATCCCACGGAGGAGCAGATCGACGAGGGCATGAAGAGGCTGGCCAAGGTGGTCAAGGCCAACCTGCGGCCGCGGCACAAGCACCGCTCCAGGATCTCGGCCTGAGGCTTCGCCGTTGCGAGCGCCTCACCGAAGGTGAGGCGCAACGCCCGGCCCCCCGCGGGGGCCGGCGTGCCGTTGGGGGCTAGCTCGTGATGCCCCGGAACTCCTCCTTGAAGTCCCGGTTCATGAGGGTCTTGAGCGCCTGGGGCAAGGGGCGGCCGTGGTGCAGGACCTCATAGACCTGCTCGGTGATCGGCATCTCCACCCCCTTCTGAAGCGCCAAGGCGTGCGCCGCGGCCGCGGTGTGGAACCCCTCCGCGACCGAGCGGTGCTGGGCCACGTACGCCTTCGGGTCCGCCCCCTGCGCCACGCTCTGGCCCAGCGCCCGGTTGCGGGAGAGCTCGCCCGTGCACGTCAAGACCAGGTCTCCCACCCCGGATAGCCCCAGGAAGGTCAGCGGCTGCGCGCCCAGGGCGATGCCCAACCGGGTCATCTCGGCCAGGCCCCGCGTGATGAGCGCCGCGCGGGCGTTGGTCCCCAGGCTCAGCCCGTCGCAGGCGCCGGCCGCTATGGCGATGACGTTCTTGAGCGCCCCACCGACCTGCACGCCCACCACGTCGTCGCTGGCGTAGACGCGGAAGGCGGGCGCGTGCAGGGCCTCCTGCACCGCGAGCGCGGCGGCCGCGTCCCGCGACGCCGCGACCACGTTGGTCGGCAGGCCGAGGGCCACCTCGCGCGCGAAGCTCGGCCCCGAGAGGAAGGCCAGGCGCCGCGCGCCGACCTCGGGCAGAGTCTCGCCGAGCACGGTCGAGAGCAGCTCCAGCGAGGACTCCTCGATGCCCTTGGCGGCTACGACGACGACCGCGGCGGCCCCGATGTGAGCCGCGGCCTGCCGGGAGAGCTCGCGCAGATGCTGGGCGGGCGCTGCGAAGAGCACCAGGTCCGCGCCGCGCACGGCCGCGCCCAGGTCGCCGCAGGCGCGCACGGAGTCCGGGAGCTTCACGCCGGGCAGGAAGACGGCGTTCTCATGGCGCGCGGCGATGGAGTCCGCGACTTCGGGCTCGAACGCCCAGAGCCGCACCGAGTGGCCCAGGCGCGCCGCGTGGCTGGCCAGGGCCGTGCCCCAGGCGCCCGCCCCGACGACCGCTGCCTTCAACTGGTCAGGCCCGCCAGGACGCGCAGCTGACCTTCGTTGAGCAGGATCAGGTCCTTTTCTTTCTTCCGCACGAGCTCCCGCTGCTCGAAGTCCTTGAGCAGGCGCACCGTGGTCTCGATGGAGAGCCCCGCCATCTCGGCGAGGTCGCGGCGCTTCAAGCCCGCCACCACCGGATGCGTCTTGCCGTCCTTCTTCATGCGGCAGAGCACGTCCGCCAGCCGGCTGCGCGCCGGCTTGAAGGCCACGTCGCGCGTCTTGTTGTCGGCCATGCTCACGTCGTGCGCCAGGGCCTTGAGCAGGGCCAAAGAGGCGTTGGGGTACTTCGTGAGGAAGCCCGTGAAGGACAGGGCGTCGACCAAGGAGACCACGGAGGTCTCCATGGCCTCGCCGCTGGCATCGTAGGAGCCGCCATGCAGGAGGGTGATGTGGCCGAGCAAGTCGCCCGGATGCTCGATGCGCGTGATGAGCTGCTGGCCGCTGCGGCTGGACTTGTAGACCTTGACCTTGCCCGTGCAGACCACGAAGACGCCCATGGGCACGGAGCCCTCGTGGAAGATGACCTCCCCGGCCTTGAAGGGATTGGCCACGCGCATCTCGCGCCAAGCCTTCTTGGATTCCTTGGTGCCGAGGAGCTCGTAGAGGCAGTTCTTGCGGAACTGGCACCAGTCGCAGTTCGGCGCTTCTCTTTGGGAAAATGCCATTAAAGTGAGCTTTTCATGGAATGAATAGAGATATGATGATACCAATTTTGATTGGGCATATCCAGGGAGGCCGCTTTTACGGCTGGGGCGGGATGATGTCTAAAGTCTCGCCGCCGTCCGGATCTGGTGTTATGCTGAAAATACCTGCATAATCCTTTGCCGTGTCAGCTCCGGCCACTTCCTGGCATGCGGAACCGGACATCTTGGAGGCATTCCTTGCGGTCAAAAGGGACACTTGCGACCAGGCCGCGCCTCGGACCGTGGTTCTGGTAGGCTGTACGTCCATGCCTTCGTTGCCGCGCCTGGCGCCATCCACGATGCGGAACTGGTCGATGGAGGCTACCCGCTTGAACGAGCGGCTCTGGCCTGCGGCGAAGCCGTCCTGCTGGAACACGGCGGTGAAGTGCCGGCCGGCCCCGCCGGCGGTCCTGATATCGAGGCGCATGGTCCCGTCGTCCCTGACCCGCAGGGCCATGACCAATGACTCGCCGGGATAGAAGTAGTAGGGGTCGTCGGCCGGCGGGTTGTGCCACTGATTGCCGTGGTTCAAGGTGGTGCGCCAGTAGGGTCGGAAGGCGAAATTGGGCCGGATCCGCCTGCCGTTGAGCTCCGCGACGATGAAGCGGTGCTTGGGGTCGCGGCCGTCCGAGCCCGAAGGCAGGTCCGTGAAGGTCGGGCGGCCCTGCTCGTCGTAGACCCGGTCCCAGGTCAAGCCCGCGTCCACCTCCTTGGCCGAAGTGTGGGCCCCCACGTAGACGCTGGGCCGGTCCAGCGGGCCTTCCCAATAAGCCGGCTGGCCAGGGGCGGGTGTGAAGGATCGGGTCGGGTCGAATCCGACGCTCGGCAGGACGACCTGGGCCCGGATGCCGGTGTAGCGCGCCGATCCGGCGCTCTCCACCTTGCGGAAATAGGCGCCCCGGACATGGGCGTCCACCCGCATAGGAGCGGCGCAGACGATGCCCGCCGGCGCGGCGGGCGCGATCCGGGAGCGCAACTGCTGGAAGCCATCGTGGATCCGGCGCAGGGCGTCGGGTTCGGCCGCGGCGGGACCGGCGAACAGGAAGGGCAGGACCCAGAGAGCTCGGCGCATATCCGGTGTCTCCCCCCGCTTAACGTCGGGCCAGCAAGTCTTCGGTGCGGCCCACCAAGCCTGCGAAGCCGGCCAAGTCGCGGACGGGCTCGAACTCCGAGTCGCTCTTGGCCAGGATCAGATATTTGCGCAGTTCGGCCCGCGAAGGCGCGGAGTCGAAGGTCCCGGCCAGGGCGCGCAGCGCCTCGTTGAACCGGCCGGAGACCGAGTAGGCCAGAGCCAACTGGTAATTGGCGGCGGCGTTGTTGGGCATGGCCTGCAAAGACCGCTGCAGGGGGAGGACCGCATCTTCGCACAAGCCGAGGCGGTTGTAGGCGGCGCCCATGCGCTCGTAGAGGATGGAGCGCTGCACCGGGCTCAAGGCTTGCGCCTTGCCGTCGAGACGGGCCGCGGTGTCGTAGGCGTTGATGGCGGTCCGGTACTGCCGGAACTTGAAGTTGTCGTCGCCGGCGGCCAGCGCGTCCATGACCGCGGGATCGGGCAGGGGTGCTGCGGCCAGCTCCCGGGCCAAAGCCGGGCCCTGGTCCTTGACCGCGTCGCGCAGCTCCTCGTCGCGGGAAGCCGGCGCGGCTTGGGCTATGACGGGCTGGGAAGCGGCCGGATCGCCCGCCACGGCCGCGACATCCGGATAGGCGAGCATGGACGAGTATCGGGGGTTGCCGCGCAAGGTCTTGAGGATGAGCTCCTCCTGTCCGATCTGCCGCGCCCGCTCCAGGCTCGCGCCGAGGCTCTCCGCGGCCTTGGCCGGCTGGCCCAGGCGGCTGTAGGCGCGCGCCAGATTGAGAGGGATCATGGGGTTCTTCGGGGCCGCGGCCATGGCCGAGCGGTAGGCGGCGGCGGCCCGGTCGAAGTCCTGGACGGTCTCGTAGGACCAAGCCAGGCTGCGATAGAAGCGGGACGGGTCCGCGATCACCTTGAGGCCGGGGTCGGCGGCCATGGCCTGGGAGTAGGCGCTGACCGCCTCCTGGGCGTCCTGTTTGTCAGCGGCCGAGGGGACGGCGCTGCGGGAACCCCTTTGGGCGTGCGCGTAGCCCAGGAGGAAGAGGGCGCGGCTCTCAGGGCTGAGGCTGGCGGCCTTGGAGAACTTCGTGATGGCCGCCGTGAAATCCTGCCGCTCCACGTCGGCCAGGCCCTTCTTGAGCAAGGCCTGGATCGGCGAGCGGTCCGCCGTATTCCCGGATCGATCGGCCGCGGTCGCCGGAGGGGTCGCGAGGAGGGCGGCGAGCAGGCCGGTCATCGTCAGCAGCGTCGTTTTCATGGCCATTCCCTCCGCTGATGTTAGTATGGGTCCTTATAGGGCCATTTGGCGAGGAGCGCTGGGCCTGGAGCTCCTTGGGCCTAAGGACCTATGCCCGGAGCCGCTCCAAAAAGCCGCAAACTGCTATAATGTGGGCCTTCGGTGGGTGTAGCTCAGCTGGTTAGAGCGCTTGGCTGTGAACCAAGAGGCCGGGGGTTCAAGTCCCCTCACTCACCCCATTTTGCATTTCGAGCATAGAGAACCTCGTAATCCCCTTGAGCCCTCAGGGTTTTGCGAGGTTCTAACCGTTTATGGAGGGCCTGGACCTCGGGGGCGAACTCCTGGAAGAGGGCCAGCGGCTTTTGCATTTGAATCTCAAGCGTTCTGTCGGTCAGGACGAGGTTCAAACCGAGGCAGGAGAGGATTTCCCGCTTGACGGCCAGGTCGCCCGTCTCAAAGCGTCTACGGGCTGTTTCCGCAAAGGATAAAAGCCCCTCGGCTTGATTGATCCACGTCTCGGCCCGGTGGTTGGCGTCTGAGAGGATTTCCTCGGACCGCTTCTTTTCCTCGGCCAGTTTTTCCCGCCGCGCTCGAAAGTCCTCCGGCGAGATTTCGGCATCGAGGCGCATTTCAAAGAGGGCTTCAATCTTTCTCTGGCAGGCATCGGCCCGCGAACGGTGATTCTTCAGAATGTCGTCCCTGTCGTTGCGTTCCTGGCCCTGCTCCTCTTTAAGGTATTTGATGGCCCACTGGTGGAACTCCGGCGGGATGGTGATCTTGTCCAGAGTCTCCTTGATTTGAAGTTCCAATTCGCTGTCTCGGATGGGCTTTTGGGAGCAGGTCGGGACGATCCGTTTCGAGCAGCGGTAGTAGGTGTAATGATGGGTGTTGCCGTTTTTCTGATGCTTGGTTTTTTCTTCCGCCGTGATGGACGCTCCGCATTCTCCGCAGCGGATCAGGCGGGTGAAAGCGAAAATGTGCCGGGTCAGAGCCTCCGGCCTTCTTCCGTCCAGAAGCCCCTGCACTATGTCGAACTGGGTCTTTGAGATCATGGGTTCATGCTTGCCCGGATATAGGGTCCCGTTCCAAGAAAATTGTCCGTAGTAAAACGGATTGCGGAAAAGGGTGTAGAACTTGCTTCGCGTCAGCGGCTTGCCTTTGGGCGTTCTTAAACCAAAATCGTCGGCGCGGGAGTAGAGCGATTCGGCGGAGCATCGCTGTTCTATCAAGGTCAGCCAGAGGCGCTTGACCAACTCGAACCTTTCGGGGTCATTGTGGATCGGGAGCAGGTCCGGCAGGTTGTGCTTGTTGGACAGGTAGCCGATGGGCGGCTTGTGCGGGACCCAGCCCTGCTCGATCTTGGCCCGTTGCCCCCTCTTCGTGTTGACGCTCAGGTCCAGGATGAATTGATTCGCCATGCCGAACTCTAAATTCATCATCAGCACGTTGTCGGTGGGGTAGTAGCTCCTCTGGAAAGTCTGGATGTGTTTTATGAGCGATTGTTGGAGCATCCAGCTAATGGTCCCACCGTCCACGGGGTTCCGGGCCAGGCGGTCGAGTTTCCAACAGATGATCCCTTGGGCCTTGTCCACATGAATGGCCTCAATCATCTTGTTGAAGATCGGACGCCCTGGCGCTTTGGCGGACTTTTCCTCGGTCAAGACGGCCTCGATGGTGAGATTCGCTTGCGTGGCCAGACGCTTCAACTCATCGATCTGCGAGGAAATAGAGGCGATCTGCCGATCTTCGTTCTCGGAAGATTTACGCGCATAGAGGAAATATTTGATGCCGGAGGGTTTCATTACTTTCGGATCTTCTTGAGAATCTTTTCCAGCTCCGCTTGTTTGTACATCCGGTAGTTGTTCATGGGATGCCGGTAGGGAGAGAGCTTCCCTTGCTTGTCCCAATTCCGCAAGGTTTGAGGCGTCACGCTCATGAACCGTGCGGCTTCAAGAATCTTGAGGTAGCCTTTCATTTTTAAACCTTGGTAAACATTATAAACACATTCGGAGGCGATGTCAACCATACGCATTAACTTATCGTCTGGTTCTGGGTAGTGTCGGCGGTGTCAGCCCAATAGGTCCCATAGACAGTCTTATAAAACCGCAGGAGATTCCCGGCCTGCTCCATAGCCTCGGCGTCTGACAAAGCAATGCCGTAACGCTTGAAGACCAACTCCCGGAACTCCTGGACGGCCGTGGCCTTCACGGCGTGGGCTCCATCGGTGGGAAGGGGTGCGAGCCTTCCGCAAGGGAGTGCGAGGCTGGCCATGCATCCTTTGGCTGAACTGGCTGCCGCATGCACAGCGAGTAGACACTTCCCAGCTTTACCGGAACTACCGGGTTTTTGCAACTTCTTTCCCCGTCCCCTCTCCCCCCTAATCCCAAAAATCCCAAGAGTAGGAAATACCCGGTAAATCCGGTAAGACCCGGTGAAATGGCAGTCATTCGACCGACTCCGACTTCCAGAACACTCCGGGCCAGACCCTTACGCCGTCCGCACGGCCCTCCTTTGCCCCCAGGACTTCGCGTAGGCGCTTGTTAAAAGCCTGCTGGCTGGCCGGATGGGGTATCCCCGCCTTTTGGCCCCACTCCTTGTATTTCTGATAGACCTCGGCCTTGCCTACGGCCTCCCCCGATTTGGTCTCAAGGCGCTCGGATATAAACTCGAAGGCGTGGTCACATTGCCGCCGGTAGCTCTGTCCGGCTTCTTGGATGCTGGCGCAGGTGCTAAAGTCCTGTTGCTCCTCCAAGCGTCGAAGACCGACCAGAGCACGGTTTAGAAGGGCACTCCGGGCCTCTGGGGTGGTTAGGAGTTCGAGCAAGTCCTTTTTGGCCTTGGAGCCCTGGAAGTGGTTGGGGAATGGGATGATGACCCAGCGCCGGAAGTAGGCCGGGCTCAGGTCCCGCGACTCCGGCAGTTCGTTGGCGCTAAAAAGCAGCCGGGCCGTTGGGACTAGGTTGAAGGGCTGGCCGAATTTCCGTTCGGCCTTGATGATGTCACCGCCGACGATGGCCTTGAACACGTCGGACTGCTCCAGGCTGGAAGACGGGAGGTCCGCATAAACGTTGACAAGCTTGCCTTGAAGCTCTGCTGCTACAAAGCGGTTTCCTACGAGGTCCTGGAGCGATACATGGGACACACTTTCCTCACCTAAGAAGACCGCCAGCATCGAAAGAAAGGTGCTCTTGCCGTTGGCCCCGTCACCCAAGAGCGTAAACGCTTTCTGGAATTTCGTTGTAGGACGCAGCAGGTAGCCAACCAGTTCCTCGGCCAGCGGCAAGGCATCCGACGGGAAGACCTCAGCCAGGAAGCGGTCCAGAGTCTCCGAGTGTGCGCCTGGGACATAGGCCGCATTGATTTGGAACGTTGAGCGGTATTCCGGCGAGTGCGGCTTGAGTTCGCCTGTGCGCCAATCCAGCATCCCGTTCTGGACGTTCAGCAGGTCCATGGCGGCCGGGTTCAGGTCATGCGCCGCAACCTTCGAGCTTTCCTTGACCAGCGCGGAAGTGGATTCGAGCCGGTCCGGCTTCGAGGCGGCCCCTAGTAGTTCGTGGGCGAGCCTGCGAGCTTTGTCTGCTCCATTGTGCCGGAAGACGCCGTCCTCATAGAGATGGAGCCGGACACCGACCCCGGCTTCGTCTATCGGCGAGCTAAGGAAATGATGCTCGCGGGCTATCTCCCGCGCCAGGACAGCGGGGAGGAACGTATTGCCCTCGAACCAGGTCGCGGCAGGCCGGCATCGTTTCATGCCCTGAGCAACGCCCCGGACTTCCGCGGTGACACGCCAGGGTTTCACCTTATAACTGCCGACCGCCATTACGGTTCCTGGTTGACTTTTGAGATGCGGAAATTTGTTGGATTCGGCGGACGGTCACACCAAATTCGCGAGCCAATTTTTCCGCAGGCACCTTCTTCCTAAGCAATTGGGACAGTCGTCGACGGTCTAGAGGCTCCTTCTTGCCGATATAGATTGTTTTCCCCTGAGGATATCGGGCTCGGATTCTGTCCCGACATTTTATGCACAGCTCTTCATGATTTGACACATGGCCTCCTATACCAAAAAAAAGCCCGTCACTGGAAAGACCATGCTTGGAAGATACTTCCATTGGACGAGAACCATTCCGGCTCTCAAGCACGATCTGTCCAGCGACGGGCTTTTCGTGGTTTCTTCTATCCCTCCAGACGTGTTGGAGAGGGATTACGTATGACCACTTTCTTAAGTCCGTTACCTACCTGCTCTGCCATAGATGACGCCGAGATTTCTCTTGGAACCCAGTGTTACTACTGGATATCCGAAATCTCCATCCCAGAGTTGGTGTCCCATTTTTTTGTTTGGAGGGACTGAACCAATATCAACGCCTCAAAGAACATTACGGCTAACTAAATCGTATGAAGAATTCGTGGTTGAATCAAGTGAAATACTCTAAAGGGAATTTCCAGCAATCGGGATGGCCCGGATCGTCAGCGCTCGCGGTCGCCTGTGCGTCTGAGTTATTTTACAACTTGCGGCAGCCCTATTCCCGTCGTGCTCATAGAACAGCTTTGGTTGAGACCCCAGGTCCCCATTATGAGACCAAACGCCAGAACGTTACATTGTGGCGGAAGCCGCCTAGAATGCGTCGCTAGGGTGCGCCCTGGCCGCGTCTGGCGCGGCTGGCCCGGAGTCCAAGATTGCGGCCGCAGCCGAGCGCCGGCGCGGTTCGCCGGTCCGCACTCACCGCCCCACGCGCTCTTGGCTCTGGCGCCGCATCTTCCGAGACTGGCCATGCAGCAACGAAGCGGACGGTCCATACAGTTCCTTTGCATCTGCCTGTTGCTCTTGACGCAATGCCTCAAGCTGAGTCGGCGACATCCGCCGTCGCCACGATTCGGCCTCGGCCATGTAGTGCTGGATTTGTGCATACTGCGAACTTTCTGGATATTTTCTTCGGAAGGCTTCACCGTCCCGCATGACCGAATCAATATCATAATTATCGTGTGCCAAATAAACTAGTTGAGACTCCAGTTCTCCCATCTCATCCTTAGTAATGGAACTCTTTTTGTTAATTGCCTTGTGGAGAAACTCACACGCCGCGCTTAAGCGGCCCTCTTCCTTGAAGGCATCGAGGGCATCGGTTATGTCCTCAAATGTAGCGGTCCCATTGTCCAACCTCTTGTTCGCGTAGGCGACCGTTTCTCTCCGCTCCGCATCAGCAAGGACAGACTTATGTTCCATAATCCGCTGATGGATTTCATCGTATTTCTTCAGGCGCTCGTTGAGGGCGCTAAGAGAACCTTCTGCCATAGCCAACTTGCGTTGGAACTCTTCAGGGGATTTGCCGGCTAAGGCGACGGATTTAACATCGTCGATCCGGTTTCTGAGGGCAAGGTGCATCTCATGTAGGTCCTTATCCTTGCTGAATACCGTCTTTCTCTTCTCCAGTTCGACAAATTGGGTTTCGAGTCGATTGAGACGCTTGGTCAGAGTGTCGATGCTTTGAGTATTCTTCGATAGATTTTTCTCATGCTTCTCAGAGACATCCTGTAGGGTCTTCACATCCGTCTCGACCTTTTCCACACGTTGCGTCAGATTTTCCAGTACACTGTCCTTGAATTTCGCGTTCTCCTGGACGAATTTTTTTACGCGCTCTTTCTCGATGCGGACTAACACATAGCTGTAATCGTTGCATTTCTCGAAATCGTCCTGCTCCCATCCTGCCAGCAGTGTGCTTTGGGGGAGCAGTCGGCCTACTTCTTTTGCCACTTCCCAACGGTCCCGGCCGGGGCCAGCCACCTTCTCCACATCTGTGGAATCCCAGACTTCCAAGTCGCCGGTTACCTGTTTGCCGAGATTCTTGATGGCCTGAAGACGCGCCTTGTCAGTGTCCGGGTCCTTGGCGACCCCGTAATACCACTCCCGGTCCCGTGGTAGCGAAGTGTAAAACGATGGCGGGGCACATTGCCCTGCAAAAATGGGCACAGCCCCGATCATGTTGAGGGCGAGAATCATCGTTGAAACCATAGGACCTCCCATGGGCAGCACCCTGCGTCGGTCACCTTAGAGTGATATGACGACAGTTTATCCGTGATCTTGAGACTTGTCAATTTCATCAGCCATCTCATCAGACATCCGTTGGAGAGGGTGCCCTGAATGAATCAGCAGCAACCAACTCCACCCTAGCGATTAGCCACGCACTATCAGCACCTCGTAGAGCGCGCTTTGGTAGGCCGACCGCCACTCATGCTAAGGCAGGTCGTCGGCCGTCATTCCGAGCAGTGTGCCTTGTGTCCGAAGAATACCCGTGACATCGTAGTCGGAGCCCTTTGAGAGGTGGAGCACAGAATCTTTTTTTGATTCAGGATACTTGATCTGTATGTCCTGAATTAGGGAGGGAGAATTGGGAGCGCACTTGTACTGGACTGTGTACCCACCAAACATGCCCGAGCTGACTTCGGCCACACGTAACTTCCATTTGAATGCCTTGCCCTCAAACTGTTTCCAGAGTTCTTCTTTCTGGAGGTTCGACAATTTTGAGCTAGGCCCAATTGTCGTTGAAAGTTGATAGCAGGTTTCTTTGATGAAAACAGGTGCAGATGCCACCGCTGGAGCTGCCATTTTTGGGGAGAATGTCTCAGGCTGTGGAAACTCAAGGTCACCAGCTATCAGGTACACTATGATTCTTCCGACGATGATAGTCCAAGCAATCATCCAGCCGAACGCCTTGAGACGACTTTCCAGGCTATACCCCCGACGCAGCGTTACCCACGAGAACAGGATGGGCAAGAAACAGACCGCAATTGCTGTCCATGCCGGTGCGTCGAATTTAAATGTCTTAATCCTTTCTTGATTCGCTTCTGGCACCTCTTGTGATGGTGGGAAGTTACCAGAAGATAGGAAGCTGGCGACGCTGTTGTATGATTTCTCAGAAGGTTCACTGGCTGACGAATTCACTTGCGGTGGTTGGGATTTTTGCACTGCCGACTCGATGTTTGGTGCCGCCGCGGCTTTAAGGACTTGCCCGCAGCTGCTACAGATCGTGGACGCATCGACGAGGGGCGTAAGCAAAGCCCCGCAGGCGCAGGTGATCGTATCCCTTTCTGCAAAATTGGTTGTTGGCGAGTTCGCTTGCGGCGGTTTCGATGGTTTTCCCTTGTCAGGTGCCGTCACGGCCTTGAGGACCTGCCCGCAGTTGCCGCAGAATTTTTGATCGGGCGTGAATGCGGTGCCGCATTGAGTACAGTTCATGTTCCCTCCCGGCCAAGACCTTCCCAATCATCCGTCGGAGGATGCCCTGAAAGAATCAGCGGCACCCAACCCCAGCTATGCGAATAACCAGGACTGAATGCCGCCTTTCCCCGTGCCGAAGCACGAGTACATCAGCGGCCTCAATCCGGTTTCGCATATGCCCCCTCAGCGTCGAGGTGAGCTTACCGCGCTCTTACGCGCGGCCCCGGTGAAGCCAAAATCTACTCAACTATCGTTTTTCTCTATTGTCCTCCTGCACGACAGCCCCAAGTCTAGCAAAATCCGGCCTAGCCGAAATAACGATTTTACCAGTATTTCTAAAGCATCAACCGTGACCGATAGTCACGTTTGCCGCTCTCGTGTAGGCCGACCACATCGGAGTCGCTTCTCAGTGTGCGCGCGAGGGCGTCCTGGTCTGCCTCTGCCTCGGATAACTTGAGTCCGGCCGGCGCGAACTCCCTCAGGTCCTTCTTGATGTAGAATGCCTTCCTCGACGGCCGCAGGATCTTCAGCGACTCCACCAGGAAGTTGGGCCAGTTGATTTCCTTGGCCAGTGGGTGGTGGTTGAGCTTCCCGACCTTGAACTGGTCCACGAAGGGCAGGGCCGCCTTCATCAGCCCCAGAGACTGGAGAGGGTCCAGCACTGGCTCGAACGAGGCGAAGGTCTTGATGCCGGCCTCATGTAGCTCGCGCAGGGCCGACAGCCTCTCTTCCGGCAGGGCTGCGCCTGGCTCCCACTTCTTGGAGTCCGCCTTGCTGCTGAAGGTCAGGGTGGCCCCGACCTTGATTCTGCCCTTGAAGGCCTTGAAGAGCTCCAGGTCCCTCAGGAGCAGGCGCCCTGACTTGGAAAGGATCGCCACCGCGCAGCCGAACTCGTTCAGCAGTTCCAGGGTCGCCCGCGTGAAGCCGTGCTTCAGCTCCACCTTCGGGTAGGGGTCGCAGGTGAAGCAGAGCAGGATTTGGTCCTTGGGGGCTCCGCGGGCGAGTTCCCTCCTCAGCTCCGGCAGGAAGTCCCTCGGCTGTACGTCCGCGTGGTCGTACCCGGACCTGAACCGCCTCATCATGGGTGGCACATAGCAGTAATCGCATCCCGCTGAGCAGCCTTTATAGGTATTCAGCGCCAACGGCGAATACTCCCTAGCCTTTCCCTCTGGGTCATAGATGAGACTCACTTTCCCTCCCAAAAAATCAAAGAAGTTGATCCTGCACCGGCTCCACCGGATCAAGCGTATCCTCGGCGGCACGGTTCAGGGCTGGAAAATCCACCCAGAATGCTTCGCCGTCAATGATGAGATACTTGTAAGCATGGCCATGCCACGTCCTTCGTCTGCCCCATGCCTTGATGAGATCGGCGAACCAACCCCACCCCGGTCCGCTCTTGTGCGCGATTATATAACTATGGGGCGAGGTCCTATAGCGCGCCGAACTGGCGACCTTCCACGGCGCCGTCTTGATTATTCTGCGCGCCTTTTTCAACTCATCCTTCTTCATTTTCCGAACACCTTGCGGCGGCCGTCAACATACGCCTCAACATCGGCGCGCGCATAGCGCAGGGACCGCCCGATCTTGAAGGCTTTAAGCTCGCCGCGTTTCGTCAGCCGGTGAACCGTTAGCGGCGACACGCGGATGATGGCGGCCAACTCTTTTTGCGTCATGAACTCTGGAAGCGTCATGGTGTTTTTTTCTCCTATGCTCCGATGATAGCGGCGTCAACCTCCGACTCCGCAAAACTCAAGTATGCCGCGGTTGAAGAAAGGCTCCGGTGTCCCATGGCCTTTTGCGTCCGGATCAAGTCATGGTCCAGGCGTTCATAGACCCGCGCCGCGAAAGTTTTTCTCATGCCGTGCGTCCCGATCCTGCCGAACACGCCGGCAGCGCGATAGGCCGCGGTCAAGATGGCCCAGGCTTGCGTCCGGCTCACGGCGCCGCCCTCCCGGCTAAGGAACAAGGGCGACTCGGCCGCCGCGCCCCTGGCGTCCAGCTCCACGACCCACACCGCCAGCGCGGCGCGGGCCTCATCATGCAGCGGGACCGTGCGGCCCTCGATGTGGCCTTTCATGTTGCGGCGTTGGACGCCAACGAATTTGGCGACCTCGCCGCCGTGGACAACATCGGCCACCCGCAGGCTCAGCAGTTCCGACACCCGGAACCCTGTACGGACTCCGAGCATGAAGAAGGCGCGATCCCGGACCCCAAGCCTTGAAGCAACCTGGGCTATCTCCGAATCGCTTAAAGGCCGCATTCCGCGCATTTTATCCCACTTTTTTCCATAGTTTTAGTATAGCATACCAATCCCAGACTGTCAATACATAACAGCAACTATCGTATTGTACCAAGTAGGACGTTTTGGCAAATTGTCCTAGTCACCGAAGGCGGATGCGGGCAGAACTGCGCCCAGGGCCGCCAGTGGCGCGGTAGGGCTTGGGACCGGGGGGCAAAGGGCCGGAAGCGGGCGAGAAGGCCCGTCTGGCGCAGCCTGGGCGGCCTTGGGCCCCTATCCTGGGCCGGAGCCTAACCACCAGCGCAGTCCGGGCCGCGATCCGGGGCCTCCGGCCCGCCAGCAGCTCCAGGCCGCGTTGCCGGGCCAGGGCGGCCCTCTTCCCGCCGAAGTGCCCTGCGGTCTGGCCGGAACGAGATTTGGAGAAAATGCTAGACTGCCTGTAGGAGACAGGTCCTAACGTCGTTCAATAAGCGACCCCAGCTCTCCGTCGCGCGGCCGCGTCAGCGAGTTTTTGCTTTCGCGGCCGTGCTTTTTTTGGTTCAAGTCCGGACCGGTGCTCGGTTGACCCTTTGGGGCAGAAAGGTGAACCAATTGCCCGGAGAGTAACTTCGAGCGGCGTTTGAAGCGGACCTTGGTGGGTTTGAACTCGCGAAGGTGCTCCGCGAGGGAATGAGTCTCCCAGTATTTTGCTTCTTCAGCAACGGATTCGAATTTCGGAAGCTTCCGGTCTTTGGTTTTCATCGTCTCAGGATGTCAGGAGTTTCTCGGACTTTGTGAGCCGGGTCGCCTCTCCGATAGCCTCTCCCAAGGAATAAAGTGCGGGCTTGTCGCCGTGGGGCAGGCCGTCATCACGCAGCATGTTGCGGTAGTTCCAGAGTTTTTGGACGAGGGCCGTGGGGCTGCTTATGATTGCTTCTTCTTCCGGCCGGGCGCAGGCAGCTTTTTAAATTTTTCTACCGCGGCATCAAAATCCTTCTCCGCTTGCGACGGTTCGGCGAGTTGCGCGCGGTGGTATTTCTCGAACTCCAGTTCGGCCTTGCGCGCCGCCTGTTCGTGCGTAATTTTGCCGGCATTCTTGAGGATGTCTCGTCCGCTCAAGCGCAGGAAATCATCCAGTTTCGCGATCCAGTCCCGCATATACATGGGCCGGCGGTTCAAGGCCTGGACTTCCGCCAATTCCAGATAAGCCGTCACGATGCGGTTGAGGGCATCGAGTTCTTTCGGGGACAGATAGTTCTTGGCGATGACCGCCTCCGCCTTGATCGGCTTGGCGCCCACCCAGTTCGTCATTCCCATCTGCGGCTTCGCCGCGTCAGCCCGCCCATGAATGACCTCGGCCGCCGTCTGGCCGTGCGCCGCCCAGTGCATCTTGTTCTGCACTGTGGCGAAGAACTGCTGCGACGCCTCCGTGGTCGCGTCGTAGTCGATGCTGGTCGCGTAAATCTCCAGCACCTTGCGCCAAAAGACCTTTTCCGACGACCGGATATCCCGGATGCGCGACAGCAGCTCCTCGAAGTAGTTCCCCCCGCCGCGCTGCTTGAGCCGTTCATCATCCATCGCGAAGCCTTTTACGATGTATTCGCGCAGCCGCTGCGTGGCCCAGACGCGGAATTGCGTGCCGCGATGCGATTTGACCCGGTAGCCGACAGAGATGATGACGTCGAGGTTGTAGTGCGCCGTAGCGTAGCATTTGCCGTCGGCGGCAGTTATCCGGAATTTCCGGACAACTGAAGTCTCGGCCAGTTCGCCTTCTTTGAAGATGTTCTGAATGTGCTCGTTGATGGTACGGACGTCCTTCTGGAACAACTCAGCCATCAGCTTTTGGGTAAGCCAAACCGTTTCGTCCACCAGTCGCACCTGCAGTCGGGTGCGACCGTCGTCCGCCTGGTAGATGAGGATGTCGCCGCCTGGCGCGGGAGAGGCGGGAATTAAGTCGCTCATGCAAGTTCTCTGGCGAATGTCTTATGGGGGATGGATGGGTTCATGGCACGGTCTCCTTCGCGGCGCAACACTGGGTTGGTCGAGCGTTGAGGGTCAACCACCGGGCTCCAAATCATATTGTAGCACGCTCCAAGAAGGGCTCGAAGCCGTCGCCGAGCAACGCCCGAAGCCGACGTCGGACGCTCTTGTCGGGTTTCGTTCGATTGGATTCGTACCGGATGATGGTGTAGGCGTGAACGCCGAGGGTTTTGGCGAGGTTCTTCTGCGGCATTCCCAGGCGAAGCCTCTGATTCTTCAGCCAAGCGCCCAAGGTCTTGGGTGGGATCAGAAAGTCATAGGGATCTCCGCCAGACTCCGGGAATGCTTCTTTGAACCGGCTGGCGAACTGGGGCAATAGCCGGCCGAGAATTCGCGGGTCCACGTGCCTGGTTTCATCGCGCTCGACTCGAGCGATTGTGTTGCGCGCCAGGCCGGTGATCTGCGAGAATTGCTCGAGGGTCACACCGAGGCCCTTTCGAAGGAAGCGTAGCCGGGCGGCGAGTGTTGCTTCCTTCGGAAGGTCCAAACGGCGGTAAGACGGGGAAATAGCCCGTTTAATTACGAGTTTGGTTCCCCGAACTGCCCCAAAGGGGACCCCAGCTTTTCCCCCCAGTCACCCCGCCCCCGGCCCGCCCCCGGCCCCTTGTGCATCCAGCGCGAGCGACGTATACTCAGAAGTGAGGTGCCGAACGCATGGAGATCGTGAAACCCCCTTCCGAGTTCAAGCGCAGAGTGCAATTCTGGTTCGCCACCGTGGTCGTAGTCGCCTGCGTGGTCGCCGGGTTCTTCGTGGGCCTGTCCTTCATCGGCCGAGCTCCGCAACAGCCCGCTCCGGCCGCCCGGCGCGCCTTCCCGCGGAGGGCGCCGGGCGAGCCCGCCGTGCCGGCGCCCGCCGGCCCGAAACAGGAGGAGACGCTGGTCACGGATCCCCTGCCGAGCGCTTCGGAGCCTATCGCGCCGGCGGCAGAGCCGGCCCCGGTCGCAGCGCCCATGACCTCGGCCCCTGCCAAGCACCTCGTAGTCACCCGTCCTTTCGTCGATATCACCTCCTCGCGCAGGAAGGTGTTCTTCCCGCCCCAGACCGGCGCCCAGCCGGCCATCGCCCAAGCGGCCAGTCCGGCCGAGCCGGCCCCGCAAGCGGCGCCGCAAGACAGTCCGCAGCCCCGGGCCGCAGCGGCCACGGCCGCGACCGGCTACGGGATGGCGACCCGCGATCAGATCATGGGGCAGGCCGCGGGGCCGGTGTACAATCTCAAAGCCCGCAGCCGGAAAGCCTCCGGTCCCGCGCCCCGCTAGGCCAGCCCGGCCGCTATATCAGTCCAGGGAAATACTTCCAGGGCACTTTCTCCCGGTACGCGAGATAATCGGGATTCGAGCGGGACATGAATTGGTCTTCCCTCTCCGAGCGGATCCAATACAGGAACGCATAGAGCAGGATGCCGGCGATCCAGTTGGAGGCGGTGGCGAAGCCGCGCAGTTCCAGCACCAGGAACATCAGCGCTTCCAGGGCATAATTCGGGTGCCGCACGACGCTGTAAAAGCCCGTGGTGCGGACGCCCTTGTCGGTCATGACGCCGAACATCTTGCCCAGGTTCCAGATGGAAAGGGTGTAGAGCAGGTTCAGGACGAATTCCGCCGCCAGCATCAATCCGTACCAGGGACCCTGGGCGACCGTGGGTCCGCTCCCTACGAAGGGAGGCAGGACCTGGACCACGACCGCGCCCAGCATGGGGTAGCAGGACGCGTTGGTGATCCAGCCCAGGATGGTGAAATCCAATCCGCGGATCGCCCGTTTCCAGAGTATCGAGACGACGGTGTGCGCATAACCCCATAGGCAGCCCACGATGGTCACGGACCAGAGCAGGTATCTCGCGATCCGGAAGAAGTCTTCCGCGGTGTCGATCCTCGGCGCATGGGTCAGCGCATAAGCGAGACTCCGCGCCCAACCCCAGAGGCCGCCCGAAAGGACCGGCGCCTGCGGCCAGGCGACCCTGAGGATCTCGGCCAGGTTGGCCGCCAGGAACAGGTGCAAAGTGCGCGCGAAAGCGCAGGCGATGATCAGATGGAGACCCCAATCCAGCCATTTCCGATCTCCCCGGCCGGGAGCGGGCGGCCTATAAGCGAGGGCGTCCCAAAGCGCGCGGCAGGGGGAGCGTTTGGTCGTGAAGAATATCGCGTAATACGCGGCTCCCACCAGGAGGATGGCCGCATGCAGTCCTGTCGGAGCGAACCGGAAATCGCCGGGGAAGAATCCCAGCTTGCCGAGGATGTGGACGGCCAGGAACACCAAGAACCTCCCCAGGTACCAAGCGACGGGCACGCCCAGCCCGCAATGGAGCGCCCAAACGACCCGAGGTCCGAGACCGGCGGGGGCCAGACGGCTCAACGCCGTGCGAGCCAGCCCGAAGACCGGACGGCCGGCGGCGGCCGCGGCCGCCCAGGCCAGGAGCAGGAGCGCGATCAAGGCCAGTTCGACATGGCGCAGGGTCCGGCTGGGGAAGACCGCCGCCGTGGTGGGGACGATGAACTCCCCGGCGGTCAGGCCGAGCAGAGAAGGCGCGGCGGGAGCCGCCAGAACCTCGGCGGTCGACTCCTCTTCGCCGACCCTGACCAGGCGGACTCTGCCCACGCGCGTCCGCTCATGGAACAGGACCAGCTGGTCGCCTTCCCCGAGGCGCGCGCCGCGGCCGAGATTGATGTTGACTGTGCCGGGATCGCCGACCGAAGTGACGGTGCCCTGGCGCCCCATCGGCCATTGGAACCGGCCCGGATCGTACCGGCAAAGGATGTACTCGCCGGTGACGGATACCACCCTGACGCGACCGATCTCGGTCTTCCAGTCCCGGCTGAAACGGTAGACAGGGAGGGGATCGCCGGCGCTCAAGCGCAGGTCCTGCGCCTCTGCGGTCCGCAAGAGTATCCGGTCCCCCGGCAGGGTCTGCCAGACGTTGAGCAAGCGGGTGGAGCGATAGTGGACAGGCGCGAGGACGAGGGTCAGGAGGCCGAGCAGCATCGCGAGCTCGTAGGAATAGCGGCAAAGACGCTCGCTGCCTTTCACGCGGACATTCTACCAACATCGGAGGGCCCTGACGCGGCCCCGGCCGGTCGTGAATTGATTTCCAACTCAGGGGCCGTCATGCTACTATAGCGGCGTCGATGAGGATCCTCCTGACCACCTTGCCGGTGACCCGGCGCGAGTGCCCACCCTACGAGCTGGCCATGACGGCCGCCGTGCTGAGGTCCCATGGCCATGAGACCGTCGCCTTGGACCTCAACAACGAGGTCTTCCATAAGCTCTATCGGCAGCGGAAGCTCTGGAAATACACCAAGTATGATCTCAAGCATCGGCGGCTGCGAGACGCCGGGCCTCACCTTCAAGACTTCCAGCTCGGCCCGCTGCGGGACCGCATCCTGGGGCAGCGTCCGGAGCTGGTGGTCTTCAAGAGCGGCACGCTCAACGTCGACACGACGGCGGCGGTCGCCCGCATGCTCAAGAACGCCAACCCGTCCTTGCCTCTTGTTTTCACGGGCCGGCGGATCGTCAGCCAGGAGACCAGCGGCTGGGCCGGATCGTCGGCGGCTCCTTTCGACTGCATCATCTGGGGCGAAGATGACGTGGCCTTGCCGAAGCTCCTGGACGGCCTGGGAGGGCCCTGCCGCGGCGAGAGCTTGATCGAGGGTCGGTCTTTTCCCGTCGCGAATCTGGACGACCTTCCCTTCCATGATTTCAGCGACTACCCATTGAGCCAATATGGCTCGCCCGGCCAGCTGGAATTCCGGGTCAACCGCGGCTGCACCTGGGATTGCCGGTTCTGCATCGAATGGCTGTTGGATGGGAAGTACCGGACCATGAGCGGGAAAAGGATATTCGAGGAATTCCGGCATCAGTCCCTGGCCCTGCCCTCGGTCAATCGGGTGCGCTTCGACGACCCATCGCTCAACGCGGACATGCAGGTCTTGACGGAGTTCGCCCGGCTCATGAAGGAGCAGCGCCCCCCCTTGAGCATCTGCGCCTGGCTGGGGCAGGCCATGCTGCGCTCCGAGATGACCTTCGCTGTCCTGCGCCTGCTGCGTGAGGGCGGCTGCATCCAGCTGAACTATGGGCTGGAGAGCGGCTCCGAGAGAGTCCTCGCGGACATGGGCAAGCGCTTCTCACTGGAAGTCGCGGAAGAGGTCATCCGGAACACTCATCTTAACTCGATCATTTGCGCGGTGAATCTGGTCATCGGCTTCCCCACCGAGAGGCGCGCGGATTTCGCGCAGACGATCGCTTTCGTGAAAAGGAACCGCGCCCACATCCACCACGTCGCGACGGCGTTCGTCGGCTGCCGCATCGAGAAGGGCTCGTTCCTGGACCGGCATCAGGAGCGCTTCGGCCTGACCTCCTGCGATGTCGAGCGTTGGGAGACCCGCGACGGTCAGAACACTTATCGCGAGAGGGTGGACCGGTTCCGGGAACTCTGCGAAGCCTGCATCGAGATGGGCCTTCCTGTCGGAGCCCACGGCCGCTGGATCAGGAACTCCAAGAACCTAGCGGACGTGCTGGAAGAAATCAGCTTCTAGCCCGCTGGCGATCCGGCGGCGAGGTCATTTCGGCAGCAAGTCGTTTATGGCGTTGGCGGAGTTGGAGCTGAAGTTCCCGGTGAGCGAGTTGAAGGTGACCGTGTAAGCGCCGTAGGCGGTCGGCGCTCCCGCCTTGCGGGTGAAGACGACCGTCCAACCCGCGGCGGCGGCCCCGCCTGTCACGGTCGCGGCATTGTCGAAGTATTTGAATTTGGGCACGCCGGTGTCCATCACGTTGGCGTCGCCGGCGTAGGAGCCCCGGTACAGGCAGTACCGCTCCTGGGCCCGCCTCAGGGTGCCCGTATAAGCCACCGCCTCGGCGACGCGGCCCTTCTCCACGACCTTGAAGTACTGCGGGACGCCGACCGAGGCGAGGATGCCGATGATGAGGACCACCACCAGCAACTCGATGAGCGTAAAACCCCGGAGGCGTCCGCCGGTCTTCATGGCATTTGACCTGGGCCCCTATTGACCATTATGCGGTGGTTTGGGCGTTTGATTAAGACGATAATAGCCATATATCCCATGCCTAATAGCCATGAGCGGCGGCGAGGGCCAGGCGTCAGCGCTTCGGGCTCAGCCTGAATCTCGTCATCAGCGTGTCCACCACAGCCTGCGCCTGCGCGCTGGAGCACGGCTGCTGGCTGCACAGGAGCCAGAGGTTCTCCCGGATCCCTATGGGACGGCTGTGCAGCTTGACCACCCGTCCTCGCTCCAGATGGTCGCTGATCCCTATGGGATCCAGCACCCCGACGCCCTCCCCGGCCAGGACCATGGCGAAGATCAGGTCGGGGCTGTCCAGCTCGGCCACGATGTTGGGCACGATCTTGTTGCTGCGCAGGAAATAGTCCGCCGCCTTGCGCAGGGGGTTGTCGGCCGACCGCAGCATGAGCGGCACCCGGGCCAGGACGCCTGGAAAATCCTGGCCCTTCAGCTTGGCCGAGGCGACGAAGTAGTGCGGGATGCTGGCGACCAGTTTGGCCCGGCAATCGCGGCCCAAGACGGATGAAAGATCCGTATCCGCCAGCACGATGTCGACGGCCCGCCGGTCGAAGAGCTGCTTGAGATCGTCGGGACTGCCGGAGACGACCTTGACCGTGACCGGCCCCTTGAGACCCTTGATGAAGCGGGTCAATGACAAGACCTTGTCCCGGGCGATGGAGCGGCTGACCGCCAGCCTGACGCTCGGGGAATGCGCCGCGGCATCGCTGCGCAGGAGCGCGACCAGCTCTTCCACCTGGGGGAATACGCGGTCGCAATAAGCGAAGGCGAGCCGGCCTTCCCCGGTCAAGGTCACCCCGTATCGCGTCCTGACCATGAGGCGCTTGCCCAAGGTCGTCTCCAACTGCCTAAGCTGCTTGCTCAGGGTGGACTGATTCAGGAACAGGCACTTGGTCGCGGAGGTGATGCTCCCGGACTTCGCTATGACCCAGAAATAGTAGAGCTGGTGGAGGTTGACCGGGATCATGGCCGATATCTGTCAGCCGTCGCTATGGCGTGACGTTCTTGGTGAAGAATGCGTATTCGGTCCCGCCGCTCACCGAGCCGCCCAGTTCGCTCCGCCAGACGTGCTTGAGCAGGAGGGTGTTGTCGGCCGCCTTGCGCGCCTCGTAGCGGGAGAATCCCTTCTCGTATTCAGGCAGGATCCTCTCGAAGGCGGCCCCGGCGGGGCCGAACTGCGGCGCGGTCCAGTTCTTCTCGTCGTCCTTTATGAAGATCGCCACTCCGGCGGCGAGGTCGGCGTCCAGGTTCTCGTAAAAGGTCGGCCCGGCGTAGAGCACCAAGGCCACGAGCTTGTCCGCGCCCGCCAGCAGCACCGAGCCGGGGTCGTCGGGGAAGGACTGGTCGAATATCCTGCCGGCGCGCCAGCCCGCCAATTCTTCCTTCTTGGGCGCGGTCCCTTTCGCGAAAGCCGCGGCCAGCCGCTTGAATTCGTCGGCCGCGGCCATGACGGCCTGCCTGCGCTGGGCCAAAGCCGCGGGCGCGATGGAAAGGGGCTTGTCCGCTGCCAGGGAGCGCGCGAAGTCCCGGCCAGCGCCGGCGGCTAGGCTCTCCAATCCTGCGGCGTGGAGCCTGCCTGCGGTGGAGAGGCCTGCGATGCATGCGAACACGAGAACAGCCTTTTCGGTCATTTTGACCCCCGGGAGGATGCGATCCGTCCCAATTCTAACTCCTTTCAGCGCCGTCCCGCCAGCGCCCGCAGAGCCTCCAGGATCCGGAGCGGCTCGATGGGCTTGGTCAGGTACGCCTGGAAGCCGGCCGCGAGCGCGCGGGCGCGATCCTCCTCCCGGGCCAGGGCGGTCAGCGCGGCCGCCGGCATCGAGCCGAGCTTGCCGCCGCGGCGGCGCACCTCCCGGATCAGGGCGCAGCCATCCTCCCGGGGCAGGGCGATGTCGCAGAGCAGCAGGTCGGGCACGGACCGCTCCAGGCTGGCCAGGGCGGCCTCGGCGTCGGCCGCGCTCGCGACCCGGGCCCCGTAGCGCGCGAGCAATTGCTCGAGGAGTCGGCGCGTGTCAGGGTCGTCTTCGACGAGCAGCACGTCCAGGCCGCCGAGGCTATGGGCGTCCGGCGCGGCCGGGGGCGCCGGCGCGGCCTGGCCCTCCGGCGGCAACGCCGCGGCGGGCAAGCGCACGGTGAAGGCCGCGCCGAGGCCTGGGCCCGCGCTGGCCGCGGCCACGGTGCCGCCGTGGAGTTCCACGATGCGTTTGACGATGGCCAGGCCCAGGCCCAGGCCCCGATGCTCGCGGATGAGGGGTTCCTCTCCCTGGCGGAAAGGCTCGAAGACGTGCGGGAGGAATTCGGGCGGGATGCCCTGGCCGTTGTCTTGCACCTGGACCACGGCCTGGTCGCCCTCCCGGCGCAGGCAGACGCGGATCTCCCCCCCGTCGGGCGTGAACTTGAGGGCGTTATGCAGGAGGTTGCAGAACACCTGCTGCAGCCGCCCCGAGTCTCCCATGACTCCGGCCGGACCTTGCAGGTCGCGCACTAGGCGGATGGAGCGGCTCCGCGCCAGTGGGCCCAGCGACTCGCAGGCCGAGTCCAGGATGGCGCTCAGGTCGAAGGTGGCGCGATTCAAAGTGAACTGCCCGCGGGAGAGGCTCGAGACGTCGATGAGGTCCTCGATGATCTGGCGCTGGGCTTGCAGGTTGCGCATGATGATGTCTACGGCGTTCTGGCGATCCTCCTCCCCGAGCTGGCCCGAGCGCAGCAGCCAGCTCCAGCCCAACACGGCGGTCAGAGGGGTGCGCAACTCGTGGGAGACGATGGCCAGGAAATCGTCCTTGGCCTTGTTGGCGGCCTCGGCCTCGATGCGGGCCGCCTGCTCCGCCTCCAAGAGGCGTACGCGCTCCTCCTCGGCACGTTTGCGCTCGGAGATGTCGGTGAACATCGCAAAGGAACCCTTGAAATGATGCTCATCGTCGAAGATGGGGACAGCGGAAGCATTGGCCCAAATGGTCTGCCCGTCTCTACTGCGGAAGCGGCGTTCGTAATTTTCCGGCAGCCCTTGGCGACGATTCTCCATTTTTTTCAGATGATCGGGCACGTCCTCCTCGAACATGAAGTCGGTCATGGGCTGGCCGATCATGGCTTCTCGGGAGCAGCCGAGCATTTTGGCCATCCTGGCGTTGACGAAGGTTGTCATGGTGTCCGGCCCGAGCGTCCAGATCCCCTCGTTGGCCGTGTCCACTATGCGGCGGTACTTCGTCTCGCTGTCCTGCAGGTCGCGATACGCCAGCAGGATGGATAAGCCGTCGGACAGCCTCCGGCCGATCTCTTGGAGAAGCTTTCCTTCTTCAGGCGTCCATAACCGCGGGTAAGAACACTGGTGAACCCCGAACACCCATGGCTTGCCCGACTTGGGATAAATAGCGACCATCATCTGGGACTTGACGCCGAATTGCTCGGCAGACGCCTGGTTGACGGGTTTTTCCGTCCCGACGGCATAAGTCACGGGTTCAGCGGATTCTAGAGCTTCCCGCAGATTCTGGGCCATGTCCGGGGGCATCGGTAAGTCCACATTCAGCATCTTGGCGCCTGGATATTCAGGCTTGCAGATTTCCATGGGAACCCGAAACGACGGCGCATCCGGGTCGCACGGATAGAAGAGCCAGGCGCGGTCGCAAGCAAAGATAGTGAACACCGCATTGAGGACATTGCTCATCATCTTCTCAAGATCATTGGCTCCCTGTATGGCCCGGTTGACTTGGTCCAGGCTCTCAAAGAAATGAAGATTCGCCCGAAGCTGCTGCTCCATGCGCTTGCGCTCGGCGCGGGTGCGCAGGACCTTGATGCCGAATGCCAGATTGCCCGCCAGTTCCTCCAGGAGACGCACCTCGTCCGGGTTGAAGGCATCGGGCAGAGTGGAGTATATCGTGAGGGCGCCGATGATGTCCTCGTCGTCCTTCAGGGGGAGGGCGAGGCTGGAGTGATAGCCGCGCCGCAAGGCATCGTCACGCCAGGGGGCGACCTTCTGGTCCGTGGTGAAATCGTCGTTGCCGACCCTCCTCCCGCTCCGGAGGGCGGTCCCGGTGGGGCCGCGCCCCCGTTCCGTGTCGGCCCAGGTGATGTCGGCGTTCGCGAGGTAGCCGCTTTCGACCCCGGCCCAGGCTACCGGCCGAACGGTCTTCGCCTCGTCATGCTCGGCATAGCCCACCCAGGCCATGCGATAGCCGGCTTCGTCGCAGATGATGCGGCAGATGTCTTTGAGCAGCGTCTGCTCGTCCTGAGCCCGCGTCAAGGTCTGGTTGCAGTCGCTGATGGCGCGCAGGGCGCGGTTCAGCCGATGCAGGGCTTCCTCGGCTTGTTTGCGTTCGCTGATGTCCTCGATCTGCGAGACGTAGTACATCGGCTTGCCGTCGGCCGAGCGCACAATGCTGGTGTTCAGGCAGGCCCAGACATAGTGCCCGTCCTGGTGGCGGTAGCGCTTCTCTGCCTGCATGCGCGGGATTTCGCCGGCCAGCAAGCGGCGCGCCTCGTCCAGGTTCTTGGACAGGTCTTCGGGGTGCGTCAGTTCTTGGAAGGTCGTCCGTCGCAACTCTTCCTCGGTATAGCCCAGCATCTTGCGGAGGGCTAGGTTGGTCCGCAGCCAGCATCCGTCTGGGGAGAGCAGGGCCATGCCGATGCCGGAGAACTCGAAGGCTTGCCGGAATCGTTCCTCGCTCTCGCGTAGGGTAGCCTCCGTCCGCTTGCGCTCGGTGACGTCCATGAAGAGGCCTATGGTGTGGGCGCGCCCGCCTATGACGAACGGGCCGGACTTGATGTCTGCGAGGAACACGGTCCCGTCCTTGCGCAGGCATGGGAGCTCCGGGGCCAGGAGTTTCTCTCCCCGCGACTGGGCCTCGAACTCCTCTAGGACGCGTCCGATAGACTCTTTCGGATGGATGTCTGCTACGCCGAGCCGCAGCAGTTCATCTGCGGTGTAGCCGAACATGGCGCAAATGGCCGGGTTGGCATACTTGAACCGCTTGGTCTGCGCATCCGCCACCAGGATGCCGTCCCCGGTGCCCTGGAAGATGGCCTTGTACTTGTCCTCGGATTCGCGCAGCGCTTCCTCGGCCTGGCGGCGTTCCGTGATGTCCGTGGCCCAGCCGGTGACGCCGGTGAGGCGGCCCTGTCCGCCGCGGCGGGGAGAGAAGCACATCTCCAGGCTGTGGCCCTTGACGTGGATGACTGTGCGGAAATCCTCGCCGGCCAAGGCCCGCTTGATGAGCTCGACCGCGCGCGGGATGCCCGCGTGCATCTCCGGGATGGACCGGCCGATCGATTCCTTCGGGTTCAGCCCGAGGCGTTCGGCGAGGCCCCCGGCCAGGAGGATCACCTGGCCGCGCGCGTCGAGCTCGAAGAGCATCACGGGCGCGTTGGAGACGGATTCCGTGACGTCTTTGACCGCCCGGGCCTGGGCGGGTCGCCTAGCGCGGGGGCGGCGAGAGGTCTTCTTCATCGGGCGCTTGCGGAACTCCCTTCTGCTTTTCATGCTAGCATGGAAAGCCCCAAACCGGCAAGTCGGTTCCGCCATGATTCATTATCGAGGCCGGGCAGTTTGCTAAGATGAGGCCACAGGAGGACTCCACTATGTCCGAAGCCCGCGGCTATGCCGCCCAGAACGCGACCGCGCCCCTGGCGCCCTTCCGGTTCTCGCGCCGGGAGCCAGGCGCCCACGACGTGCACATCCGCATCCTCTACTGCGGCATCTGCCACTCCGACATCCATCAGGTGCGCAACGAATGGGGCGGCTCCAGCTACCCCATGGTCCCGGGCCACGAGATCGTCGGCCAGGTCACCAAGGTCGGCGGCCAAGTGCGCAAGCTCAAGGCCGGAGACATCGCGGGCGTGGGCTGCCTGGTCGATTCCTGCCGCGTCTGCCCTGACTGCAAACGGAACCTGGAGCAGCACTGCCCGACGCCCTCCTTCACCTACAACGGCACGGAGCAGGACCGCAAGACGCCGACCTTCGGCGGCTACTCCTCGGACATCGTGGTGGCTGAGCGCTTCGCGCTCAAGGTCCCGCCCGGGCTGCCCCTGGAGCGCGCGGCGCCTCTGCTCTGCGCGGGCATCACCACCTACTCCCCCCTCAAACGCTGGAAGGCCGGCCCGGGCCGCCGCGTGGCCGTGCTGGGCCTGGGGGGCCTGGGCCACATGGCGGTCAAGCTGGCCGCGGCCATGGGCGCCGAGGTCGCGGTGCTCAGCGGCTCCAAGTCCAAGGCGGCCGACGCCAAGCGCCTGGGCGCGCACGAGTTCATCCTGACCTCGCGGGAGGGAGCCTTGGCCAAGCAGGCCGGGCGCTTCGACCTCATCATCGACGCCGTCGCGGCCCCGCACGACATCAACGCCGGCCTCGGCCTGCTCAAGGTCGAGGGGACCTTGGTCCTGCTGGGAGTCTCGCCCAAGCCCCTGGAGCTCAACGCCTTCGCTTTGATCGGCGGCCGCCGGAACCTCGCCGGCTCTCTCATCGGCGGCATCGCCGAGACCCAGGAGATGCTCGACTTCTGCGCGCGTCACAAAACCCCCTGCGACGTGGAGGTCATCGCCATGAAGGACGTCAACGCGGCCTACGAGCGCGTGGTCAAGGGCGACGTGCGCTACCGCTTCGTCATAGACCTCAAGACCCTGTAGGCGGGGATGGGCAGGCTCAAGGACGGCGCCAAGAGGTTCGAGCGGGCCGGCAGCGCAGGCCTGCGCGGCCTGTTGCGCGCGGTCCTGCCCAAGCCCCGGCCGGCGCCGGGGCCGCTCGACCGCGGCGCCGTGCGGCGGGTGCTCATCGTCCGGCAGGACAGCCGCCTGGGCAACCTGCTCCTCCTGACCCCCCTGCTCAAGGGCCTGCGGGCGGCCTTCCCCGCCTGCGCCACTGACATCCTGGTCTCCGACGCCTATGGCGAGATCCTGCGCGGAGACCCCGATGTCCATGAGCAGTTCGTCCTGCCCAAGGAGATGTTCTGGCCCGATCCCACGCTGCCCGTTCGGCTCTTGCGCCGCCTGCGCGGCAACCGCTACGACCTGGCCTTCGACGCCTCGGCCATGCACGCCTTCTCCCTCTCCAGCGCGGTCATCACCGCGCTCTGCGGGGCGCGGCGCAGCGTGGGCTTCGACCGCGGCGACGCCAAGGTCTTCCTCAACGAGCTGGTCCCCCAGCCGGCCCTGCCGCTGCATGAGACGCAGATCCAGCTCGGCCTGCTCAGGCATCTCGTCGCTGTGGGCATGAAAGGGCCGGAATCGGCGAAGCCGCAGTGCCACCTCAGCGGCGAGGAGCTGGCCGAGGGCCGGAGGCTCTGGACCTCCTGGGGCCTGGACGCCGACAGCGTGGCCCTGTTCGTGGGCGCGCGCGCCGAGAAGCGCTGGCCGCTGTCGAGCTTCCTGGGCCTGGCGGGCCGCATCTGCGCCGCGGGCCGGCGCTGCGTCCTCTTCGGAGGGCCGGCGGAGAAGACTTTAGGCGAGGGGCTCGGGCTTCCGGCCGGAGCGTCCCTGGCCCCGTCTTTGCCCCTGCGGCGCTTCGCCTCGGTCCTGGCCCAGGCCCGGGCCGTGGTCACGGCGGACACCGGGCCCATGCATCTGGCCGTGGCGCTGGGTGTGCCCACAGTCGAGCTCTTCCTGGGCAGCCCGACCTGGAGCAGCGAGCCGTGGCGCTACGGCTACGGCCATCTGCCCGGCAATCGCGTCATAGATGCCGGGGACCGCAAGGTCGGAGTCGACGAGGTCTGGCAGGCCCTGCAGACCCTTTCTACTTCCGCTTGAGCAGCTTGAGCAGCGAATCCGCCTCGGCCTTGGACACGAAGCCCACGGTCCCCCGCTCGGCCTTGGCGTAGCGGCGTCCCGCCTCCTCCCGGCCGATGAGGACGCGCTCGCTGCGCCCCGCCCCGCCCGCGGTCAAGTCCACGGCCGGCTTGGCGAAGCCCGCCTGGCCCGCCGGGGTGTCTGCGGGGGCGAAGGCGATGAAGCGCAGGGAGGTCGCGGCCAGGACGAGCTCCGCCGCTTGGTCGGCGGAGAGCTTGCGGCCCGCTGCCAGCCAGCTGCCGCTGGAGCTGGCCAAAGAGAAGCTGTCCGGGCCCGCGAACTTCAGGCTCTTGAGGTCTCCCACGGAGACGGACGACACGGCCTTGCTGCGCAGGTCCTCGGCGCTCTGGCGCAGGGCGCGGGGCTTGACGCCTTCCGCCAGATAGACCGCCGCCTCGCGGCTGGGCCGGAAATAGACCGATTCTCCCACTGCCGTCTTGCCGAAGTAGCCGTCGAGCACCGGCGCCGCGCTGGTGCGGCAGTAGACCCGCACCCGGGCCGCGCTGGATTCGTTGACCTCGTAGTCCGCGTAGCCCGATGGCTCGCGGGAGACCTCCGAGCCCAGGGCGAGGCCGCGCAGGCTCTGGGCGAGGCCGTCGGCGGCGCCGTCGTCCGCGTCGTCCTGGACCGGGGCGGTCAGGCGCCAGCTCCCGGCCGCCCGCTCCAGGGCCACGTGCGCGCCGTCGTAGTCCAGCTCTATGCGGGTCAGGTCCGCGGCGCGCAGCGCGCCCAGAGGCCGGGTCGGTTCCGCCGGTGATTGGAGCCGGAACAAGAGCGCCGAGGCCCCGGCCAGCATGGCCGGGAGCAGGGCGAAGAAGGCCAGCCTTTTAGGCGTCATCGAAACTCCGCGCCAGCTCGCGCCTCTGCGCCTTGCTCCGGGCATAGCGCCACAGCCCCGCGGCCACCAAGGCCAGGGGCAGGAAGAGGATGAGCGCGTACTTGGCCGCCAGCATGGCCGCCAGGGGCAGCGGACGCAAAGGCCGATAGGCCGCGGCCTTGGACCGGATGGAGAGCAAGGTCTCGTCCTGGAGCGACCATTCCAGGAGGTTGAGCAGGAAGGCCGTGGTGCCCTCCTTGCCGGAAAACTGCGGCCGGACCTGCTGCGCGGTGCCCACGATGACGACCTGGCCGCGGCGCATCCCAGTCGACGGCGTCGCCTCGGAGAAGTCTCCTTGCAGGACTCCGGCCAAAGAGAAGGGGCCTTGGTCTTTGGAGACCAGAGCCTCGATCGGCGTGGTGGGGTCGGCCGAGGGCTCGGAGCGCAGCCAGCTGGTCTTGGTGGAATCGACGAGGGAGGTGTAGGTCAGACCGGTGCGGCTCTCCGCCTTGAAGCGGATGGGGCTGACGAACGGGAAGCTCAGCGCTTGCAGGCCGCGCACCGCGGGGTGGCCGCGGTCCATGCTGGTCGCGATAGGGATGAAGGGATAATCCACGACGATGATGGAGCGGAAAGGCCCGTAGGGCTGCTCCATCTGGATCTTCTCGCACTGGGCGTCGACCACGAAGCCATCACCCACGTCCAGCCCCCACTGCGCCAAAAGCGTCTCCAGGCCCGTGGGGTTGGGGCGCGCGCGGAAGCTGCGCAGATCCACCTCCCGGCGGGAGAGCAGCAAGCCCAGAGCCTTGCCGGAGCCGACCCAGGCCTGGAGGCGTTCGAGTTCCACGGGCTTGAAGGGCGAGGTCGGGCCCCAGATCCAGAGGGCGCCCACGTCCGCGGGCACGGGCTTGTCCAAAGAGACGGCCTGCGCGTTCATCTGCTCCGAGATCTGGGCGAAGAGCTGCTCGTGGGCCGGGCTGCCGGGCGCGGCCTCGCCGTGGCCGGCCACGAAGCCCACGGTCTTGGTCTTTTCGGAGCTCAGCTTCTTGATGCGGCGGGTGAGCTCGTACTCCAGGTCCGCGACTCCGTTGATGACCGGGATGACCTCGGTCTTGCCCCGGTAGAGGAAGACCACGCCCATCAAGGATTCCTTGACCTCGAATTTCTCGTGGCTGGTCACGCTGAGCTGCAACGGCGCCACGCCGGCCTCCAGAGCCTCGCGGCGGCGCTTCTCGCTCTCGGGGTTGATGAACTCCACCCGGACCCGGCCGCGGCCGGCGCTCTGGTACTCCGCGAGCAGGTCCCGGAGGTACTGCCGGTCGAGGCCGTAGGGCGGGGGCAGGCCCGCGGTGTAGTAAGCTTTGACGGTCAAGGTGCCTTTGAGTCCGCGCACGAGGCCCTTGGTCCCCCGAGATATGGAGTAGGCCTGGTTGGCCGAGAGGTCCGCGCGCGCGAACAGCAGGTAGGAGAGCAGGTTGGCCGCGGCCAGGGCCGCGAGTATGACCCCGGCCCCGGTCCAGGAGAAGACGAGCGCCCTGCGCCTGGCCCGTTCTTCCATTCAGAATCTCCGAGTCTGCAGGCGCTGCACGGTCAGATAGAGGAAGGCGAAGACCAGGCTGGCGAAATAGACCAGGTCCCGCGAGTCCAGCACGCCTTTGGCCAGGTTCTCCAGATGAGAGTCAAGGCCGAGATACGCGACCGCGGTCCCCAGGCCTCCGGGCAGCAGCCCGGCCATCTTGCCCAGGATGAAGAGCCCGAAGCAGACCAAGAACGCCGCCACGAAGGCCATGACCTGGTTCTTTCCCAACGAGGAGGCGAAGAGGCCGATGGCTCCGAAAGCCAGGCCGGTCAGAGCCAGGCCCAGCAAGGTCCCCAGCATCCCTCCCCAATCCAGGCCGGCCGGCGAGGCGCACAGCCAGAGGACCAGGACGTAGAACAGCAGGCCGGCCGCGCAGACCAGGTTCAGGGCCGCGAACCCCAGGTACTTGCCCAACGCGATGTCCCAGTCCTCCAGGGGCAAGGTCGCCAAAGTCTCGAAGGTCCCGGATCTGAGCTCTTCGGCGAGCAGGCCCATGGTCAAGGCCGGGACCAAGAAGGTCAGCAGCAAGGGCACGAACTCGATGAGCCCGCGGATGCTGGCGGCCTTGATGAGGAAGAGCGGCGCGGCGTATAGATAGCCGGTGAGCAGATAGAAGACGAAGAGGGTCACATAGGCGGCGGGCGACTCGAAGTACGAGCGCAGGGTCCGCGCCGCGAGGGCTTTGACCGCGTGGGCCTGGAACAGGCGGTTATTCATTGGTCCAGGGTCAGGGCGCGGAAGATCTCTTCGAGGCTGAGCCTTTCCTGGCGCAAGGACAGGATGGGCCAATCGTGGCTCACCGCCAGGCGGAAGACCTGCTCGCGCAGGTCGGCTCCGGCCGCGGACTCCACGATGAAGCTCCCCCCGGGCTCGCCCGCGACATGGGACGCGCCCGCGACCTGGGTCAGAGCCTGGAGGATATCGTCCTGGGGGCCCTTGAGCTCCACGTGCAGGCGGTTCTTGTCCGCCATGTCGCCGGCCAGCTCCGCGGGGGTGCCGTCGGCCACGATCTTGCCCGCATTGATGATGATGACTCGGTCGCAGGTGGCGGTCACCTCGGGTAGGATGTGGGTCGAGATCAGCACGGTCTTGCGCGCGCGCAGCTCGGAGATGAGGCCGCGCACCTCCAGGACCTGGTTGGGGTCCAGGCCGGTGGTGGGCTCGTCGAGGATGAGGATCTCGGGGTCGTGGATGATGGCCGCGGCCAGGCCCAGGCGCTGGCGGAAGCCCTTGGAGAGCTCGCCGACCTTGGTGCCGACCTCGCGGCGCAGGCCGCAGGACTTGACCACGGCTTTGACGCGGGCCGCGCGGGAGGCGTCGTCGCTGAGGCCGCGCAGGCGGCCGGCGAAGTGCAGGGCTTCGGTGAGCTCGAGGTCCTCCCAGAGCGGGTTGTCCTCGGGGAGGTAGCCCAGGCGGCGGCGCACGGCCAGGGGCTGGTCGCAGACGCTGAGGCCCGCGAGCTCGGCATGGCCTTCGTCGGCGGGCAGATAGGCCGTGAGCAGGCGCATGGTGGTGGTCTTGCCCGCGCCGTTGGGGCCCAGGAAGCCCACGACCGGGCCTTGCGGGATGTCGAAGCTGACGTGGTCGACCGCGGTGCGGTCGCCGAAGCGCTTGGTGAGGTTCTTGGCGAGGATCATGCGTCGGCCGATGACGGCCGGGCATATCTTCTAGCAAATCCGACGACTCTCATGTCAAGCTCAAGCCTAGGGCCATCGTCCGCTAGCCGCGCCGGAGCAGCTTGTTCCTGATCCCGACGGCCAGTAGGACCGCGAGTGCCAGCCCTATCACGACGCAGTCGAAACGGAATCGCCTGTCGAGCTCCGCCTCCCGGCGGTCGGACTCCTCCTTCTCGCGGCGTTTGCGCTCCTGGCCCTCGGGAGAGTACTCCCTCTTCCATTCCTGGGCGTTGCCCGGCCAGCCCTCCATCTGCCTGGCGTGCATCTGCACCTTTTCGTCCGGGTCGTTATGGTGGCGCTGCCAGACCGCCTCGAGCACGGGCCTCACCCTCGATTCGTAATCAGGAAGATCCCAGAGCCGTTGGTCCTGGAGCAAGTCGAGGACTTGGGCGCGCAGCTTCGCGTCGGGATGCTCCATGCAGACGGCCAGGCTGTCCACGAGCGCGGCCGTGGGCCGGGTCTGGAAATCCTTGAGGTCGGCCCGGCAGGCCTTGGCGCGCCGGGAGTAAGCCTCGGCATCGATCTCCAGGGCCGTCCGGCCATCGGGAGATTCCACGACGGCGCGGCCCTTGGGCCACGCGGCCGGCAGCCAGGCCAGGAGCAAGAGCCATGCCGTCGGCATGCCTGCAATCATAGCATCTCCCGCGCCGCGCTCCGGCGGCGTTTTTGTATCATAACCTTGCAGCCCCATAGCGGGCTGGGCATGGAACCCCGCTTATCCCGCCTACCGTCTAGCGCCTGCGTCCTCCTGCTTCTCATGCAGGGCTGCGCCCACCTGCGCCGCCAGCCCAAGGACATGGTCCTGATCCCCTCCGGGGAGTTCCAGATGGGCTCCCCCGAGGGCCAGGGCGAGCCGGACGAGCATCCGAGGCACGAGGTTTTCCTGGACGCCTATTCCATCGACAAGTATCCTGTCACGGTCGCCCAGTATAAGGTGTTCTCTGAGGCGACGCACCGGTCCATGCAGCCCCGCCCGGTCTGGAACAAGGACGACCATCCCGTGGTCTACGTGAGCTGGGACGACGCCGAGGCCTACTGCGCGTGGGCCGGCAAGCGCCTGCCCACGGAGGCCGAGTGGGAGAAGGCCGCGCGCGGCGGGACCGACGCCAAGTACAGCTTCGGCGACGACGAGACCAGGCTCGGCGACTACGCCTGGTATATCGACAACTCCAGCGGGACCACCCATCCCGTGGGCGCCAAGAAGCCCAACCCATACGGGCTCTACGACATGATCGGCAACGTCTACGAGTGGGTCTCGGACCGGTACGGCGAGGATTACTATGGGAAGAGCCCCCCCCGCAACCCGCCGGGGCCCGGCTCGGGCGGCGCGCGAGTCCTGCGCGGCGGTTCCTGGGGCAACACCGCCTACTACTGCCGCAGCGCCAACCGCTACTCCAGCGCGCCGCGGGTCGGCTACGACCTGCGCGGGTTCCGCTGCTCCGGCCGTTAGTCAGCGCGCGCGCTGCTTGGTCCCGGCGGTCTCCCCGCCCATGGTCTTGGGCGCGTAGAGCTCGCGGATGAGCTCCGGCAGCCGGCCTTCTTTCATCGCCTTGCGGATGCGCGCCATCTCCTTCTTGTAGGCGGCCACCTCCGGGTCCGGGTCTTCCGGCTCGTCGCGGGCATCCACCACGCCGCCGCCTGCGAACCTGTGGGTCCAGGCGTACCAGTAGAAGACCTCCGTGACGAAGGCCTCCTGCTCCAGGGGATGGTTCTTATGTCCCCAGTAGCGCCGCTGCATGTAGGCGAGCATGTGGTCGAGCTCGTGCACCATGACCGGCACGATGTACTGGATGGGCAGTCCCCGCAGGTAGAGGTCCTGGAGCTGGGAGTTGAGCGCGATGCGCGGATGCTTGGGGTCCGAGGATGTGAAGTAGCCCAAGGTGTCCGGGGCCATGGGCTCGAAGCTGATGGAGCCCGGGTCGTTGGCGAGCATGGCCTGGGCCAGGCTGGTCATGAAGGGGAGGTTGGGGACATAGGAGGGGACCGTGGCCACCACTGCGGACATGGCCGTGACCAGGTCCGGGACCGTCAGGCGCGGCCGGGCATCCACCTCGGCGCCGGTGCGGGCTCCGAACTCGGCCCTGCTCCCGGATTTCTTCTGTTCGAGCGCCGTGTCGAGCCGAGGCTCTTCTTTGCCCAGGAAGACCTGCGAGCTGTTGAGGTTGACGCGGAACTCCCGAGACCCCTTCTTGGGGCTCGACTGGGAGAGGAGCGCCGCGCCGATTAGAGCGACCAGGCAGCCCGCGATGAGGACCTTGAGGACCATGCCCTAAAAGCATAGCCCGGCCCCCGGCGCGGCGCAAGGCCGCCTGCGGGACTACTTCTGTCCGGCCGCCTGCTTCATCTGGCCGTCGAGGACTCCGTCGATCCTCTTGTCGGTCCAGGCCCGCTCCCCGCTGCGGCGGGAGTTGACCTCGGCCATGACGCTCTCCAGGCTCCCCTTGATGGGGGCGAAGCTCGCCCGGGCCTGGCCGGCCTGGCTCTCCGAGAACATGGTCCCGAAGAAATTCCAGGAGGCGGGCAGCCAGAAGTCGAAGAACACGCTGCCGCTGGAGTTCGGGCCCTTGCCGCTGTTGGCGGGCAGGGCGAAGGTCAGGCCCTCGGCCTTGAGCACCGGGTCCTTGTGCAGCAGCGGGATGATGGTGTTGAGAGCCTTCACCCCGGCCTGCGCGCTGGCCGCCGAGGCGCGGGCTTCCGCTCCTTCCGAGGCCGCCAGGGCCTTGAAGGTCGCGCTGTGGTCCTCGTAGTGCGAGCCGGTCTTGCGGCCCTGGCCGTCGTAGTCGTCGACCAGGACGCTCTCGTTCTGCGAGGCCAGCAGCAGGTTGAAGGCGCGGTTGTGCTCGTGGGAGGACATGTCCGCCATGTCCTTGTCCACCTGCTGCGCCATCTCGACTGCGGACTTGAGCGTGCCGTCGGCCGCCTGGTTGAGGGTGTCGAGGTGGGCGAGGTGGCCTTGGTACTCCGTATCCTTGGCCGTCAGGCGGTCCGAGACGCGGCCGCGCATGGCGCCATTGGTCTTCTCAAGGAGGGCTTTCTCCGGCGCGATCTCCGCGGACTTGAACTCGTTGAGGTCCGTCTGGGCGCGCTTGGTCATCTCCTTGAGGCGGCCGCCGAAAAGGCCGGGCACGCTCGCGTCGAAGCGGGAGATGTCCTTCTCATAGCGGCCGGCGGCGGCGTCCTCGCGTCCGATCTCGGAGCGCATGGACTTCAGGCTCAGCGCCAGAGCTCCCTCGGACTCGGTCTGCTTGGCCTGGGACTCGAGACCGGTGAGCTGGGACTGCCAGACGGCGGGCGGCTGGCCGCCCACGCGCTTGGCCGGGTCCTGGGAGACCGCGTTCTCGTTGATCTCGGAGCGGGCGGCGACCAGGCCGTCGAATGCGGCGTAGGTCTGGGCTGACTGGACCGGCAGGCTCTTGCCGTCCGAGAGCGTCACGCTCCTGGAGCCCGCGCTCTGGGCGTTGGCCACCCGCTCGTCCATGCGCTGCTGGCGGCCGCGCGCCTCGGTCTTGATCTTCTCCAGGGCCGCGGGGTCGTTGTCGCGGCGGGCCTTCTCCAGAGCGATGATGTCCTGGTTGCTCTTGGAGTTCTGCCAGGTGTCGTTCTTGCTCTTGCCGCGCAGCCAGAGGTAGACGCCGGTCCCGGCCGCGACGACCGCCGCGACGATGGCGACCACCACGATGACGGGGATGACGGCTGCGTGCTCGCTGGGAGACTGGGGCGCGGGCACGGCGGAGGCCTTCTTCTGGCCTGGGGTCGTCGACGCCTGGAGGCCGGTCCCGGATTCCGAGGTCTCTTCGCCCAGGACCGGGCCGGAGCCATCGCGGCGCGTCTGGTCCCCGTCGTAGTAGCCGCCCAAAGCGGTCTGGCCTCCGGCGAAGGTGAGGCCCTTGCCCATGTCGCTCAGGACCGCGTCCGCCGACGTTTGGGCGGCGTTCGGCGCAAAGCCCTCTTCAGGCTGGAGCGCCGTCACATCGGGAGTCGCGGGCAGCGCCGTGGTGCTGGGCAGGCGCTTCTTGACCTGGCCGCCCGGCAAAGGGACGGGCTGGAAATTCTTCTGGATGGGGTCCGTGATGGTCTTGGAGGAGAGCGGGGCGGCTCCCGGCAGGCGCTCGATGGGTTGGGGAGCGGAGCCGGCGTACATGGCGGCCTGGGCTACGGAACCGTGGACCATGGCGGCGGTCAGGACGGACGCCAAGAGCGTACGCATGATTTTCATATGGTGGATGACCTCCATGAGGACCTTATCCTATCATCCGGAGCCGGTTCGCGGCATGAGAAGAACGGCCCAAATCCGGCTCGGCAAGGGCCCCGGCCGTTGTTGGGCCTTTTGGGAGCGGCCGGTCCTATAATAGAATCTCCTTGATGAAGCGGGTCATACTCTTCTACAAGCCCTACGGCGTCTTGTCCCAGTTCACGGCGCATGACGGGCATCCCGGCCTCTCCGGCTTCGGCCTGCCCGCGGGCGTCTACGCGGCCGGAAGGCTGGACCGCGACAGCGAAGGCCTGCTCTTGCTGACCGACGACGGCCGTCTGCAGAGGCGCCTGACGGACCCTCGCTTCGGCCACCCGCGGACTTATTGGGCGCAGGTCGAGGGGACCGTGACGCCGCAGGCCCTGCAGCTTCTGGCGCGAGGGGTGCGTCTGTCGGACGGGCCGACCCGGCCTTGCCGGGCGCGGCTCATGGAGCGGGCGCCGCAGCTCCCGGCGCGGGAGCCCCCCATCCGTTTTCGCAAGAGCGTCTCCACGGCTTGGATCGAGCTCGTCTTGACCGAGGGCCGCAACCGTCAGGTGCGGCGGATGACCGCGGCCGTGGGCCTGCCCACGCTGCGTCTGGTGCGCTCCGGCATCGGCCGCTTCAGCCTCGCGGCTCTGGCGCCCGGGACTTGGCGGCAGGTGGCGGCCCGGGACTCTTCGGGCCTATAGGTCGTTCTGGACGTCTTGGATCTTCTGCCGGCGCTTCTTCTCCTCCAAGCGCTTGCGCTCTTCTTCCTGGCGCTGCTCCCGTTTGGCGGTGGCGGCGATATCCTTGTAGATCACCACGAGCGAGGAGCTGGGATAGACCCATGAATCATGCTCGCCGCCCTTTTCCGGGCGCTTGGGGTCGCGCATCCGGAGCTCGATCTGGGATGTCCCATCGTTCCAGGTGACGATCTTCAGTGACTTGCCGTCCTTGTCCGAGTAGCCGGCCTCGTTCTTGCCGGGGCCGAACTTCCGCTCCAGGCCGTCCAGAACGGCCTCCGCGGACTGCTGGTCGTCGTCCGCGGCGACGGGCTTGTAGATGGCCTGATAGAACTGGTCATGATCGAAATTGCAGGTCACCTTCCGGCCGTCGCCAAGGTCCAGCCGGAGGATCTTCTCGACGTTCGGCAGCCGGGTCTCGTATTCCAGGCGGCCCGCCAGCCGTTTCTTGACCTCGACTATGGGCATCCCCCACTTGGCGTCCCGGTAGCCGCCGCCCAGACGCCCGTATTCTTTGGGCGCTTGCTGGGGGCCTTGAGCGACGGGCTGGCCTTGGCCTGCGGCGAAGGAGGCGCTGAGCAGCGCGGCTGCCGCGGCGACGAAGAGAACGGGTGTCCTGTTCATGACGGCCTCCGAGTCCGGCATCATATTAGGAGCTTAGCAGGAGTGTATCAAATTCTCATTGCGGCCCGCTCCGGCCGCGGGATTCGGGTGCGGGGAAGATTTGTAGGTAACCTCAGGCATGGGCGAAGGAGCCGGCCCCCCACATGTAGTCTCATTGCTTTTTGAGCACGGCCACTATTAGCTGAAGGGCGGCGTCCTCCTTGTCTGTGCAGTCGCACCGCGCTCCAGCACTGCAGGAATTCGCTGCCCCGCTCGAAAGGGACTACCGAGTCCTCCAGCCAGAATCGCATGCAGGGGCCCGATGTTTATATCTTCCCGGATATAATCACCTTCAACGTGCAAGTGATTATGTCGTCCAGCGCATGAAAAGAACGCGCGACTCGCAGAGTCGCGCGGAACCGCCCCTGCCCGCAGGGCAGGGACGGCAGAGGGCTATCCCCCGGGGTTCTTCCGTCCCGACGCTGCGCGTCGGGACGGTGGCGCCCGGCACAACGACCGCCGGGCGCTCGTTTATACGGAATACCTGCAGGCTACCTACAATGCTTCCCCGCGCCCCGGGATTCTGTGGTATCATTGACGAAGCGTCATGAAGGCCCAGACCTCGCTGCTCCCGGCGCTGACCCTCGCCTTGTTCGCCGCGGCGCGGCCCGCGGCCGCCTTCATGGCCGGCATCGACGCGCTGGAGCGCTCCGACTTCGCGGTCCTGCAGGGCAAGCGGGTCGGGCTCATCACCAACCAGACCGGCGTGGACCGGCAGGGCCGCAGCACCGTGGACGTGCTCTTCGCTTCCCGGAACCTGTCCTTGGTCGCACTCTTCAGCCCCGAGCACGGATTCCGCGGCGACCAGACCGGCGGCGACTCGGTGGGCGATTCCACGGACCCGGTCACGGGCCTGCCGGTCTACAGCCTCTACGGCAAGACCCACCGCCCCACCAGCGAGATGCTCCGCGGCGTCGACGTCCTGGTCTTCGACATCCAGGACGTGGGGGCGCGCTTCTACACGTACCTCACCACCATGGCCCTGTGCATGGAGGAGGCCTCCAAGCGCGGCATCGATTTCGTGGTCCTGGACCGCCCCAACCCTTTGGGCGGAGAGGTCCTCGAGGGGCCGGTCCTCGAGGGGCCCTTCGATTTCACGGGCTACTTCCCCGTGCCGGTGCGCCACGGGCTGACCCCCGGCGAGATGGCGCGCCTGCACGCGGATGTCAAAGGCCTCAAGCTCAAGCTCACCGTCGTCTCCCTGCAGGGCTGGACCCGCGAAATGCACTACGACCAGACCGGCTACGCCTGGGTCAAGCCCTCGCCCAACCTCCGGGATCTCGACGCGGCTTTGCTCTATCCCGGCCTGGGCTTGTTCGAGGCGAGCAACATGTCCGTGGGACGCGGCACCGACTCCCCCTTCCTCTGGTTTGGGGCGCCCTGGCTGGACTCGGCGCGCTTGGTCAAGACTCTGCGGGCCGCCGGCTTGCCCGGGCTGAGCTTCACCGACGAATCCCGGACCCCGGGCGAGGACCTCTACTCGGGCCGGGCCTGCTCGGGCGTGCGCATCGAGGTCCTCGACCGCGGCCGGGTCCGCTCGCTGGACGTCTTCGTCCACGCGGTGGCCGCCTTGCGCGATCAGAAGATCTCCGACTTCCAACTCCAAGCCCGGGAGTCCGCGCTGATGGTGGGCAGCAACATCTACAAGGCCGTCTTCGAGTCCAAGGACCCGGCCGGCAGGATCCTGGCGGATTTCGAGGCCAGTTGGCGCCGGTTCGACTCGCAGCGCCAGAAGTACCTCCTCTACTAGGGCTCTTTGCCGAAGGGAGAGCCCGCCAGGTAGTTGGCCAGCTTGAGCATCTCCATGACGGCATTGAGGGTGAGGGTCTTGTGGCGCCACCAGCGGCGGTCGAAGGTCTCGTAGGGGGTGGGGCAGACGATGACCCGGGCGCCGGGCAGCCGGCGCCGGAAGATCAGGCGCGCCCGGCGCGCGTGGCAGCGAGAGGTGACCAGGAGTATGGTCTTGCCGCGGCTGGCGTACTCCCGGGCCAGCGCTTTGGCCTCGTCGTTGGTGCTGTTGAGGTCTTGGCCGTAGAGGCGGATGGCCTTCTCGGGGACCCCTTTCTTGAGCAGGATGGCGTGGTTGACGTCGGTCTCTCGCGGCAGGGCGACGCCGAGGCCGCGCACCAGCGCCTCGCCTTCGTCGGGCAACAGTCTCCCGTGCCAGACCTCGGGCGCCAAGCCCTGGCGGTAGAGGTCCGCGCCGTAGATGGGGCGCGCGAAGCCCCCCCCCAGGACCACGATGATGTCGCTTCCGCGCGGTGCGTCGCCGCAGTCGAGCCACCAGCCGACGCCGGCCAAGGTCGAGGCGAACAACACGGCCGCGGCGAGGAGCGCGCCGCAGAAGAGGAGGGCTCTCCGATGCATGAGGGGATTATACCGTATTAGGCCCTGCGGCTGGAGCATCTAGGCCCTTTGGGGAAGCCGCGGCGTGGGCCCAAGGACCCTCGTGCGCCTGGGCCCATTAGTACTACAATGGGCCTAACCTGTAATCCTTGAGATATGGTCAAGGAGATCCACCCCCGGGCCCAATCCGGGGTCACCAGGGCGAGCCGCAAGGAGCGCGAAGAATGAAGAAAGCCCTGGTGAGGTCCTTGGCCGTGGCCGTGTCCGTCTCCATCCTGGTCCCCGCGCCCTCTCAAGCCGCCATCGCCGCCTCCTTGCAGGCCTTCACACAGAGGCTGGCCTCGGGCGACGCCGCCGCCGCTCTGGGCGCGGCCTATGACAAGAGCGCCCCGGCCAAGTCCGCGGCCTTCAGCGCAACCACCTTGCCTTCTCCTCAGCCCATCAGCCGCCAGCAGCTCAAGACCGCGATGCTGCAGAACCTCGACGTGATCCAGAACTCCTTCTCCTCCCAGTACGGCCCCGGCCAGTGGAAGCAGGAGCACGGCTGGGACCTCGATGCGGCCATCGCCCAGGCCAAGAAGCAGGTCGCTGACGCGCCCAGCCTGACCATGGACCAGTACCACGACATCCTGCGCGGCTTTTTCAACTCGGTCAAGGACTACCACGTCAGCGTGCAGTTCGACGCCACCGAGGCCTCGTCTTTGCCGTTCATGGTCAGCGGCGCGGGCGGGCGCTATTACATCCAGTGGATCGACCGCAAGAAGCTGCCGGAGAGCGTCTTCCCCTTCCACGAGGGCGACGAGTTGGTGTCCTTCGGCGGCCGCAAGACCGCCGACGTCATCGCGGGCCTGCAATCCAAGCTGGGCGGCAACACCTCCCTGACGGATCGCGCTTTGGCCAGCATGTCCTTGACCAGCCGCAGGGCCGCCTCGGGCGGCGGCGTGACCAAGGGGCCGGTCTCGATAACCGTCAAGCCGCAAGGATCGGACCAGCCGGTCACCACCCAACTGGCCTGGAACTACGTGCCGGAGTTCATCTCGGACCCCAAGACCATGTCGGCCATGGGCTGGGGCGGCAGCCAGAGCGCGCGCGTCCCCATGACCTGGACGACCAACGCCCTCTCCCCCGTGGCCGAGTCCTATGCCGGCCCGAACGCGGCCAACCCGTTGGCCTTGGGCGGGCGGGACGGCTTCCTGCCGGCCTTGGGCGAGAAGACCTGGGAGTCGGGGGCGGACGCGGTCTTCAAGGCCTACGTCTACAAGACTCCCGCCGGCCGGTCCGTGGGCTACGTGCGCATCCCTTCCTATGAGGTGGACGACGCCAAGGCCGCGGTGGCCGAGTTCGCGGAGCTGGCGGCGCGCTTCCAGGCCGGGACCGACGCCTTGGTCATCGACGAGACCAACAACCCGGGCGGCGCGGTGCTCTACCTCTACGCTCTGGTCTCCATGCTCACCGACCGGCCCCTGGCTCCCCCCCGGCACAAGGTGGCCATCACCCAGGACGACGTGGCCCAGGCCATCCAGTACATCAAGCTGTCGCAGCTGGTCAAGTCCGACGCGGACGCGCAGAAGGTCCTGGGGGGCACGGACGCGCAGGGCTATCCGGTGGACCTGGAATTCTTCCAGAACACGGTGGAGTACTCGGCGTTCGTGATGGACCAGTGGAACCAGGGCAAGACTCTGACCGACCCGGTCTCCATCGAGGGGGTCAAGCAGATCCGGCCTTCGGCCGCGGCGCGCTACACCAAGCCTCTGCTGGTCCTCATCAACGAGCTGGACTTCTCGGGCGGCGACTTCTTCCCGGCCATCATGCAGGACAACAAGCGGGCCACGCTCTTCGGCACGCGCACGGCCGGGGCGGGCGGGTTCGTGCGCGAGGTGAAGTTCCCCAACACCGTGGGCGTGGCTGGTTTCTCCATGACCGGCTCCATCGCGGTGCGCGCCAACAACCAGCCCATCGAGAACCTGGGCGTGACCGCGGACATCCAGTACCAGCCGAGCTCGGCTGACCTGCAGGGCGGGTTCCAGGAGTACGCCAAGGCGGTCAACAAGGCGGTGGCGGGCCTGCTGGGCTCGTCGGTCGCGGGCCGCTGAGCTAGAAGAAGTTGTGGCGGGCCGCCGCGGCCTCGGCGGCCTTGCGCACGTGGGCGTTGCGGTCGCGCACCAGGCGCCGCAGCTCCGGCAGGTCGGCGCTCTGGGCGAACTCGCCGAGCAGCTCGCAGGCCCAGACGCGCAGGCGGGGCGCCGCGTCGAGCTTCCAGCGGTCGAAGAGGCGGCGCCAGGTCCGCTCCGAGGCGGTGCGCCGCAGAGTCCGCTCCGCCTCCTTGCGCACGAACTCCGCCTTGTCCTTGCGCGAGAGGGTCCAGACCGTCTCGTGATCATCCGGCGACCAGAGCTCGGCCAGGGCGCGCACGGCGTGGAAGCGCACCTGGGGCTCGGACGAGGCCAGCAGGGCGGCTAGGCGAGCCCGCGCCGCGCTCAGCCGCAGGCGGCCCGCGGCGTCGCAGGCGGTGCGCACGATCTGGGGCACGGGGTCGGCCAGCGCGGCGATGACGAGCTCCGCGGCTTGCGCGCCCAGCGGATGAGATCCGAGCCCCTGCACGGCCAGGTTGCGCAGGCTCCACTCCGGGTTCTTGGCCAGTTCGGCCAGCAGGGCCAAAG